>JAFSKP010000133.1 GCA_017448905.1 Bacteroidales bacterium
CCAGTTTCTGTCGCATCTGCGAGCCTGTGCATTCGAAATTGTTAGCCATCACCGTGAAGCAATACTTCTCGCCGCTGGGTTTGATGACGTAACCGGCGAAGTTGCGTACGCCTGTCATCGAGCCGGTCTTCACGCGAACTTTCGTCCCGGAGGGCAGCTCTCTGAAGAGGTCTTTGACCGTGCCGTTCTCTCCGGCGAGGGCCATCGACTTCGCAAAGTCGCCGAAGAAGTCCATGTGCTTGACCTCGACAAGGAAGCGGCACATGAAATCGGCGGTTACGCGGTTGTGTGTCGAGAGTCCGCAGCCGTCTTCTAGCTCAACCCCTGTGTTCTCAAGTTTGAGCTGTTTGATGAAGTTGTTCACCGCTTTCGCGCCGCTGGCACTGTTGCCTTTGCCTGATGCAGCGTAGCCCAGGTAACGGTGTATGGCTTCGGCGTAGGTGTTGTTGGATGTGATGTTTGTATACTGGGCGATGACGTAGTATGTCGGAGAGGTGTATTCCAGCAGTTTGACGAGGTTGGAGGGTCGGTTCAAGGCTTCCGATGTGCTGCCGGACACGGAGATTTTGTTGCGTCGCAGGTGCAGGGTGAAGAGGTCGGCGCAGGCTTGTGGCGGTTTGGGGAGTGAGGCGCGGACGGAGAAGTTCTTGCCGTCGATTGGCATGGTTCCGGCGCATGTCCGTATGGTGGAGTTGGGGTCGCCGTAAACAATCACGTTGTCGCCCGACTTGGCTGCTCCGGTGGTGACGTTGTTGATTATCCGCAGTGAAAGTCCGGCGGGCTCGTAGCGTGACACGGAAGCCGGGAATCCAAGTCGGCTGCCGGGTGTGAAGTGGATGAAGAACATGTTCTCGTGGAAGTTGAGTCCGCACACTCCGCTGCCGTAGTAGTTGCCGATGTCGCCCCACAGCCAGTTGTCGTGGAGCGGCTGTCCGTCGAAAATGGAGGCATCGTAAAGTATCCGTCCGTCCACGGCCTTGATGCCGGCGGCTTCAACGGCGCGTGTCCATGTGGAGAAAAGCGTGTCGGGGAGGGTTTGGGCATAGCGGTAGGAGCCAAGCACGGGGTCGCCGCCACCTATTATATATATATCGCCATGAAGGGTGCCGTTCTTGTCGATCTCGCCGCTGTATGCCAGTGTGGTGCGGAAACGGAAGTCGCTTCCCAACTTGTCGAAGCCTGCCGCCGTGGTGAACAGTTTGGTCAGCGATGCCGGTATCATCGACTGCTGACTGTTGTATTCATATACGGGGTTTTTGCTTTGCAGGTCGTAGACGCATACCGACAGCGATGCATGTTTCATCGTGGCTTCTTTCGTAAGGTCGGTGACGGCTTTCTGGAGAGCTGCGGTGTTCTGGGCGTGACAAATTGAAAAAAGGGAAAAGGAAATCGATATTATCGCGAGGAAAGCGAGATGTTTTTTGAAATGCATAGTTGGAAATAATTGGATTCGACAGGTTTGAGGGTTAGTGCGGCTCGACCGTAGGTGGGGAGGCTCGCGTACCAATCAGTCATTCAAGCAATCAAGCAGTCGGTCACTCAAACAATCTTTTGTTTGTTTCTTCTATGTAGTTGAGTATCTTGCTGCGGCCTGTGCCGGAGACTGACGATGTGATGAAGATTGGCGGCAGCTCCTCCCATTCTTCTTTGAGCGCTTTCTTGAAGGCGTTGACGTTGAGGGCGGTCTCGCGTTGGTTTTGTTTGTCGACCTTGGTGAACACTATGGAGAGAGGAATCCCGTTTTGGCCGAGGAACGAGACGAAGTCAAGGTCGCTTTGCTGCGGCTCGATGCGCGAGTCGATGAGCACGAATGTGGCTATCAGCTGCTCGCGGTTGAGGAAATATTCGCGTATCATCTTCAGCCACTCGGAGCGGGCGTTTTTGGAGACCTTGGCGTATCCGTATCCCGGAAGGTCGACCAGATACCATTCCGTGACTTCCTTGTGGTTGGCTCTTTGCTCTTCGCCGACCACAAGGAAGTGGTTTATCAGCTGTGTCTTGCCGGGGCGGATGCTTGTTTTGGCGAGTTTCCTGTTGCCAGTCAGCATGTTGATTAGTGACGACTTGCCTACGTTGGAGCGACCGATGAAGGCGTATTCGGGTTTGTTGCCGTTCGGACATTTGCGGTAGTCGCTGTTGCTTACAATGAAAGTGGCTGATTTAATCTCCATTGTCCTGTTTTTTTTCTCTTTTTTTGCGGCGTTGCTGACGGCGCATCTGGCGTCGCTGGGCAGGTGTCATCTGTCCGTCGTCGTTGTTCAGGGAGCGCTGGCGTGCTATCTTGTGTTCCCGAAGTGCTTGGAGGTCTTCGTCGTTCTGGCCGTCGTCGTTGTTGTTCCACCAGGGGAGACGGTGGACGTTGATGTGGAACAGCTTGCGTCGTTCGAACAGTCTGTTGCGTGTGTCGTAGGTCTCGAAATGTCTGGCGCGTTTCTCGGGACTGATGTCGCGCACCTGCACCAGGATGCCTGTCTCGTCGGTCTCGCCGAAGGCGTGGTTGTAGGCGGTGCCGAAGGAGCGCATCGTCGAGGAGAGGTTCATGTAGGCGTTGACGAGAGGTGGGACGTAAGAGCCGATGGCACGCACCGACTTTTGCAGTATCTGATAGTCTTCCTTGTAGTTGCGTCCCGAAAAGAGGTCGTGCAGCTCGTTGTAGTCGGTCTCTATCTTCAGAGGCTCGATGGGCCATACGAGGCCGTCCTTGTCGGGAAAGTGTTTCTGGTAGAAATACAGGATCATATCCTTGGCTTTCCTGTTCATGTGGGGATACATCGTTATCTTGCCGAAGTAGTAGCGTGTTTCGGGGATTTCCACGGCGATGGTGGCGAGGCCGTCCCACAGGTTGTCGAGCGAGTACATGCCTTTCTTCAGGTTGTTGCTTGGCTGGTAGTAGGGCTGCACGAACGAGCGTCCCAGTTCGAGGGTGTAGGGCAGGTATTTGTCGATGAATTCGTCGGTGTAGTGGAACAGCTCTGCCGTGGGGGTGTAGATGAAGCCGTTGATGGAGCGGAACATATTGCTGCCGTGCAGGAAACGGTAGCCGCCGACGATGGCCTCGTTTTCCTTGTCCCACACGAAGAGTTGCTTGAAGCAGTAGGGTTCGGGCAGGGTGTCGAACTCGTCGATGTCGGCCTCCTTGCCAGTCCCGCCGCCCTCGGTGGCAAACGAGACTTCGCGCAGACGTCCTATCTCGCGCATGATATTGGGCGAGAGTTGTGCTGTCGTGACGTAAATCTCCTTGCCTCCGTAGTTGGTGTGACGCAGGAAGTTCTTGCTAGACAGTTCGGATTTGATCAGTTCCCTGTCGACGGGTGGGATGATATACGAGAGATCCTTCATTGTTGAGGTGTTGAGGTGTTGAGGTGTTGAGGTGTTGAGGTGTTGAGGTGTTGAAAGTTGAGATTGGGAGTGTGTAGTGTACCGTTGGCTCGGCCGACAGCGTCAAACGTCAAACGTCAGGCAATAATTTCATTTTCAACTTTCTGTTTTAGCCATGCAGCCCATTCCTTCGGGGTCTTTTCGCTGGTGAAATGCTGCCAAGGGATGGGTTCGCCGACAGCCATACGTATGGTCTTGCCGCGCATGGCATACATCTCGCCGGGGAGCAGAGCCATCTCGAAGTTGAACTTGATGCCCAGCCGTTTGCGTAGGTTGGCGATGGTGTAGAAACGACGGCGGTTGCGGGCCACGATGCGGACCGGGATGATGTCGCGGTGGTGTTCGATGGCTTTTTTCACCACTGTGGGCTTCCATTCCAGGTCTACTACTTTCCCTTTGATGCGTCGAGAGCAGAGGCCTGCGGGGAAGTAGAGCAGCACGTTGTCAGATGCGAAGGCTTCGTTGATGCCTGCCGCCGTCTTGCGGTTGCCGTGCACTTTGTCTATGGCCACGAAGATTTCGCGCAGGGGCTCGAGATGCAGCAGGAAGTCGTTGACGGGGAACTTGATGTCGTTGCGGACCTCTCCTATGGCTGCTATCAGCGCCATGCCGTCGGGACCGCCGAGGGGGTGGTTGGCCACGATTATGGGGTTGCCTTCCTTGGGGATCCGCTCTTGCCCCGTAATCTCCACTTTGATGGCGTGGCTCTCGAGTGCAGCTTTGGCGAATGCGGACCCCTCCTTGTCGCGGAGGTTGTAGATGTCACGGTTTATCTCATCCACATGCAGAAGCCTTTTCAGCATCCGCACAACCCATCGTGGGGCTTTGATGTTTTTGGATGCCAAGACTTTGTCGAGGTCGATGGTCTTTTCTGTTATCATGTCGCAGTAATCCCTAAAAAACGTGCAAAGTTATATAAAAAAAACGAATCGGGAACCAATTGGTTCCCGATTCGTTGTCTTATGGTTGAAAACTAGAGTGTTTCGGGAATGGTGTCATTCTTTTTGCTCAAAACGACTTTTTGTTTTCAGTCCGCAACTTTCGTTTTTTTTATTCGATTGTGATGGTTTGTGCCAACTGTTTCTGCTCCTCAGGTGTGTATTTGGGCAGTGTGATGGTGAGGATTCCGTTCTCGACCTTGGCTCCGATGGCATCTTTCTTGACGTTCTCGGGGAGGGTGAGCATGTGCTTGAACTGGGTCGACGAGAACTCGCGGCGCAGGTAGCGACGTTTCTCATCGCTCTCTTGATGTTCCTCTTTTTGCTGCATTTCGATGACGAGGTTGTTGTCGGTGTCGATGCTCAAGCAGAGGTCCTCTTTCTTCATGCCAGGGATGCAGAGCTCCAGACGGTAGTCCTTGTCGCTCTCGCTGACATTCATTTTCGGTGCCACATGATGATCTTCGGTGCTGCAAAGGCCGTTCCAGCGGTTCCAGTCGAGAAGTTCGTTGAACATTGTGCTCATCAGGTCGTTGTTTTTTCTTGCTACTAACATGGTTTTGATCTCCTATATTTAATTGTTTAACATTTCATTTTGCGGTTGCCAATCTCTTGGCTTCCTACCGCTTTCCTTTTGCGGTTACGCCCTATTTGCAGCAAGAATGATGCCATTGGTGTTTTGCTGACAAAATTTCCGAAAAACTGCTTTTTTTGTCTATATTACATGACAGAATGACAGATAAAGCTATTCGTCGGACGTTAAACGCAGGATAGGTATTGACCCACAGAGAGTGAGGAAAGAGCGGAAAAAGCTGTTCGAAATATCTGCGATTTCGTCTATTACTGCGGAAAAAACTTGGCGGACTTTCTGCTGAAGTTTGTGCCTTTTCAAGGGTTTTCTTGTGGCAAAAGCTGATTCAAATAAAATATAGCATTGAATATGTGTCAGATGCGTATATTTTGCATTTTTTGTTTTTCTTTTGTGCCGAAATGAGAGAAAAACATCCTAAAATGGCTGAAAAAAAAGAGTGTGCCATATACTAAAAAAACTTAAAAACTATCAGCTAAAACGGTGATAAATAGAGAATTGTGTTTTATAAAAAGAAAAATATTCACAAAAAGGTTGTTGGTTCGAAAAATAGTAGTACTTTTGCACTCTCAAAAAAGTAAAAAAATGGCAAAGAAAAATAAAGACGCAAGAGTTCAGGTGATCCTGGAATGCACCGAGCAGAAGACAAGCGGTGTTCCCGGTATGTCGCGTTATGTCACCACCAAAAACAAAAAGAACACCCCGGAACGTTTGGAACTGAAGAAATACAATCCGTTCCTCAAGAAAGTAACAGTTCACAAAGAAATCAAATAGTAATTCAGGGAGGAAATAGATTATGGCAAAGAAAGTTGTTGCTACACTTAAGACCAGTACCGGCAAGAGTTTCGCCAAGGTTATCCGCATGGTTCGCTCACCCAAAACCAATGCATACGTGTTCAAAGAGGAGATTGTTCCCTCTGACAATGTCCAGGAATATCTGAAGAAGAAATAACAGGGGGAAAGCAAACTCTTCCTTACTTTTAGAATATTAGATCCCGTCATTTCGGCGGGGTCTTTTGTTGTTTTTTGTTCGAAAAGATTTTATTTAAAAAAAAAACACTATCTTTGCAAAATATTTGGTGAATGCCTGAATGATTGAATGTTTGAATGGTGAATGCTTGAATGGTGACATGTAAGCGGAAAACGGAGAGGAAAGATATACGTAAAACTAATTATCATTTTTCAATGGGATTATTTTCATTTTTTAGTCGCGAAAAGAAGGAGACTTTGAACAAAGGACTCGAGAAGACAAAAACGAGTTTCTTTTCAAGGCTTTCTAAATCAATCCTTGGCAAGTCGACGGTCGACGACGTGGTGCTTGACAACTTGGAGGAAACCCTCATCTCGTCGGATGTGGGAGTGGACACCACTTTGAAGATCATAGGCAACATACAGGAGCGTGTGAAACGCGACAGATATATCGGCGTTTCGGAGCTTAACGGCATATTGAAAGCGGAGATTGCACAGCTTCTGAACCAGCATCATGATGATGAGTTCGAGGATTTCACGTCGCCACTTGCCAAGAAGCCATACGTCATTCTTGTCGTAGGTGTCAACGGGGTGGGCAAGACCACCACGATTGGCAAGCTGGCCTATCAGTTCAAGCAAGCCGGCAAGAGTGTCATGCTCGGTGCTTCCGACACTTTCCGTGCTGCCGCTGTCGACCAGCTGACTATATGGTCGGAAAGGGTTGGGGTGCCCATCGTCTCGCAGGGCATGAATGCCGATCCTGCCTCGGTGGCCTACGACACGCTTCAGTCGGCGCTATCGAAAGGAACGGATGTGGTGCTTGTCGATACCGCCGGACGTCTGCACAACAAGGTGGGACTGATGAACGAACTCACGAAAATCAAGAAGGTGATGCAGAAGCTGGTGCCTGACGCACCTCATGAAGTGCTATTGGTGCTGGATGCATCGACTGGTCAGAACGCCATTGAGCAGGCTCGACAGTTCACGGCGGCGACCGAGGTCAACGCCCTTGCGCTCACCAAGCTCGATGGTACAGCCAAGGGAGGCGTGATTATCGGTATTAGCGACCAGTTCAAGATTCCTGTACGCTACATTGGTCTTGGCGAGAAGATGACTGACTTGCAGGTCTTCAATGCCGAGGAATTCGTGGATTCGCTTTTCGAATGATGAAGATAAATATTATCACTCTTGGTTGTTCCAAGAATATAGCTGATTCCGAGCATATCGCCGGTCATCTTCGCAAGGCCGGATTCGAGCTTTTCTTTGACCGTTCGCGTAACGATTGCGATGTTGTCATTGTCAACACCTGTGGATTTATCGGCGATGCCAAGGAAGAGTCTATAAACGTACTCCTGGAGCAGGCCGAGATTAAAAAGAGAGGTCGCAAGCAGCGGAGGCTTATCGCGATAGGCTGCCTCATCGAACGGTATCGGGAAGAGCTGCAGCGTGAGTTGCCGGAGATAAATAATTTTTTCGGTGTCCACCAGTGGGGCGAGGTGGTGCAAAGTCTTGAGGCCGAGTTCCATGACAGGCTTGAGGCCGAGCGAATGCAGTCGACCCCCAAGCATTACGCATACCTCAAGATTAGCGAAGGCTGCAATCGCAGCTGCTCCTATTGTGCCATACCGCTCATACGTGGGCGGCATGTGTCGCGTCCTGTCGAAGAGATTGTTGATGAGGCGAAGCGGATGGTAGCTGATGGAGTTAAAGAATTGATTGTTATAGCTCAAGATACTACTTATTATGGTGTGGACCTTTATGGCGAGCGATGTCTTGGCACTCTGTTGAGACGACTGGCCGAAGAGAGCGGTGCCGCATGGATCAGGCTACACTACACCTATCCAACGTCGTTCCCAAAGGATGCAATCGATGCAATCGCCGAAAGGCCAAACATCTGCAAGTATATTGACATACCTCTCCAGCACATCAGCAGCCACCTGCTCGACTCGATGCATAGGGGCATAGACCGCGAGGGGACGCTGGCATTGCTCGACGAGTTCCGTCGGCAAATATCCGATGTCGCCATCCGAACCACCCTAATTGTTGGCTACCCCGGTGAGACCGAGGCCGATTTTGAGGAACTGAAAGAGTTTGTGCGTCAGGCACGTTTCAGTCGCATGGGTGTCTTCGCCTATTCGCCTGAGGAGGGCACTGCGGCATTCGCACTTGGCGACCCGGTGGATGACGAGACCAAGCAACGCCGCGTTGATGAACTGATGGAGATTCAAGAGTCTATATCGTTGGAGAACAACCAACGTCGTGTGGGCCATGAGTACCTCGTCATGGTCGATCGGCGAGAGGGCGACTACTGGGTGGGACGAACCGAGTACGACTCGCCGGAGGTAGACGACGAGGTGATCGTCTATTCTGACAAACCATTGAAAGCTGGCGAGTTCTATCGTGTGATGATAGATGATGCCATGGAACACGACCTTGTCGGACATGCTTTATGATGGAAGATTTCTGAAAATGTACAGGCCGATCACCTTGGCACTAATGGTCTCTTTTCCATCGTAGATCACTGCCGGCTTCGTAACTCTGTCGCCAAAGATTTTCGAGGTTGGTGCGCATGAGCTAAACGACCACCGGCAGGTTCGCTCATGCGTACCAAATTTTCAGAGGAAAAATCAAATTATCATTTTTCCTCGGATTGCATCGAGCAATCATAATAACCGAAAATCCCGATTTTTTGTAACCATAAAGGCCTAATCATGTTCGCTCTAGTATAATGAAAGACTGATTTTTCACTCTATAGAAACATGGACATATACAATGGCAGATAGGTTATCCCGTCAGCACACTCTATGTTGCATGGCCCGAAGACGATGCTGGTGCCAATGCGGTCGGCGAAATGTTCCCTTGCCGCGTCGAGCGAGGCATGACGGCGGTAGTCGCTGCCCGACTTCACCTCCACGATGTCAATCTTGCCGTTATTTGCAATGACAAAGTCCAGTTCCTGACGGCTCTTGCGGTCGTAGTAGTGTAATGGCAGCCCTTTCGAAGCCAGCACGCAGGCCACCTGGTTCTCCGTCAAGGCTCCTTCGTTCACGCCAATATTGCCGTTCATCACCTCCAACTGCATGTTCCGCAACAGCATGCAGCACAGCAACCCTGTGTCCACCAGATACAATTTATATAAGCTTCGGTTTTCGAAAGCCTCGAATGGCAGCTCAAAAGCCTTGGTGTTGAACGAATAATAGGCCAGTCCTGCATCGACCAGCCATTGTGTGGGGTTCTCGTATTTGCGCCGCGCGCCGCCTTTCTCCAGGTTGGCCAGCACAAACCTCTTGTCCTGCTTGCCCAGCTCGGAGGGTATGGCGTCCAGCACCTGTCGCGCCACCACCTTGTCGGCACCGGCATACTTGGCGATGTCGGCTCGGTAGGTGGTCATGATGGAACGTTGAGCACGTATCACCTGACGGAAATCGTCCTGTTCCAGAAAAGCACGCACTACATCAGGCATACCGCCCACCACCAGATACTCTCGCCAGTAGCGGCTTATCTGGTCGTGAATTAGCGATGGCACTGGCCGCTGCTCTCGTAAGCATTCGTGCAGCAAATCCACCACCTCGGCGCTTATTCCCTTGGCCCAGAGAAACTCCTCGAAGTCGAACGGATATACCCTCACCTCCTCCTCGAAGCCGACAGGGTACGAGGGGATGTCCTTGTAGTTTATGCCCAGCAGCGACCCCGACTCAATATAGTCATACCGACCCTCCTCCACCAGAAACTTGATGGCTGTGCGGGCCTTGGGACATTCCTGAATCTCATCGAAGAAAACCAGCGTCTCGCCTTCCACAAAAGGTCCGAAGCCCATGGCTGAGAGACTGAGTACAATGGTACGCGTGTCCAGCGTACCCTCGAAAGCAGCCTTGGCGGCGGGCTGTTTCAAGAAGTTTATCTCCACAAAATGCCGATAGTTCTCCTCTGCGAACAACTTGACGGAGGTCGTTTTTCCCACCTGTCTGGCACCATTCAAAAGCAACGCACGCTTGTTTTGTTCGCCTTTCCATTTGGTAAGTTGCTGTATTACTTTACGTTTATACATATTTACAAATACGATTCCAAATGCAAATATACAACTTTTTGCAGTAACAACAAGTGCTTTTTTACAACTTTTTGCAATATTTTTCTAGTGATATTTACAACTTTTTGCAATGTTTCTATTGAATAGTTTACAACTTTTAGCAATAGAAAAGCGCCCCTCATCGGATGGTGAGGGGCGCTTGTGTAATATGAGAACAATCATTCTTAAGTTCAACTAATAAATGCAACTTTTACTGAAAATGAGCGAGGGCTAAGATGGGAAACCTTAAAAACATCAAAAGAGAAGACACGGAACAAAGCCGGCTTCCCTTTCGGATTCAGAAAAAATGCCGAGCCCACGCTGTGCAAATATACATGAAAGCATATTACACACCAACAGGCGCTGGCTACTGTCCTTCTGCGGAGATTGTTAGAATTTGCTAGTTCTTGATGGCTTTGTCGGCGAAAGCGTTCAGAAGTCTGAAAGGGTTGTAGATATCTTCTGATTTGTCTGAGAAATGGTAGCCGTCGTATTGCTGCTTCAGCCTTCGATGCATTTCATCGTCGCCTATGCCCATGGATTCGGCCATGAGATGCCGCTCGCCACAGAAATAGGATGCTATCGTCGTCGAAAGCAATGATTTGCCGACCCTGCGTGGACGGCTGAGAAAAACGTATTTTGCAGATTTGCCGAGTTTCCAAGTCAAATCTGTTTTGTCGATATAAATGTATTCTCCATTTCGGATTTCCGAGAATGTCTGCACCCCTACCGGGTATTTGCGTTGGATGGCTTCCATGATGACTAATAGTTTGTTACACAATCATCAAGCGTAATGTCGCGTCCGTATTTACCTTTGCAAAGATAGTCATTTTCTTCAAAAACTGGAAAAAGGCCTGCAACCGGGCTTAAGGGAGGATTTCTGTGGATTCCCCCACCAGAAAAAGCGGCCACTGGGAGATAAACTTCGAGACCTGCGAGTTTTTATTGGGTGATTGACGATCAAGCTTTCAGCTCCACATGTTTGACCACGATTCGAGAGAACTCGTAGAGCAGATAGAGCGGAAGAGCGACGATGCACATGGTGAAAACGTCCGTCGAGGGGGTGATGAATGCCGCTACGGCCATGGAGATTACTATGGCCACCTTGCGGTAGCGTGACAGAAACGAGGCTTTCAATATGCCGATGCGTGCAAAGAAATAGGCTACGATGGGCATCTCGAATACGAGTCCCATGCTGAGCATCAAGCCGTTGAAAGTGCTGATGTAGGATGACAGCGAAATCTGGTTGGAAATGCTTTCGCTGACTTGATAGTTTCCGAGAAAATTGAATGTCAAGGGGAATATGAGGAAATAAGAGAGTGCTATGCCTAAAAAGAACTGGAAAAAGAAGGCCACTACGGCGGTGACGGCAGGTCTGCGTTCATGTTTGTAGAGCGCGGGTGCCACGAAGACCCATACTTCGGTCAGCAGGTATGGTAGTGCAAGTATTATTGAGAGATAGAACGAAACGCTGATATGTGTCATCAGCTGCGACGACAGGTTGATGTTTATCAGGCTGATTTGCGAGATTTCGGGACATAGGGCGGCGAAGCCTGTTTTTTCCGCCAAGCCACACATTGCGCGGTAGGTGACGAAGTCGGCTCTGCACGGTGCAAAAATCACACTGTCAAAGACAAAGTCCTTGAACGAAAAGATGACAATCGCCAATATGAAAACCACAGCAATGCAGCGGACTAACATCCATCGCATCACTTCCAAGTGCCCCCAGAATGACTGGTTATCACCCATCGCAAATGGTGCTATTGCTCGTTTTTGTTGCCTTTGTCGCCGGGTTTGTCGTCAGGGACTTCTTTTATCTCTGACTCGATGTTGCTCACAGCATTTTTATATTCTTTGACGCCTTTGCCGAGGCCACGCATGAGTTCGGGAATTTTCTTTCCGCCAAAAAGGACAAGGACGATGATGAGAATGATGATTATTTCTTGTCCTCCGATGATGCCGAGTAGTTTCATTTTCTTGAATATGTAAAATGTTAATATGTTATGTTTTATGAGCGGTTGGCCGCAGGGGTCTTTGTCTGCATCAGGTCCTGCATGACCTCTATGGATTTCTTTGGGTTATTGTCGCGTTCGAACCGCGGAATAGTAGACGACACCATGAAGATGGCGAATCCTATAAGGATGACTCCCACGCATTTGTTGAAAATGTTGAGAAAACGGAAAGTTATGATTCGTTGCAAGAGTGATGCGAGTTTGCATTTCAGGATGTCCATGCTCAGGGTGGCACAGAGGACGCCACCGAAGAAGAGGTAGCGCTGTGCCAGCGAGATCTGACTGTCGCCGCAGATCACGATTGTCACCAGTGTGGCCCAATATATCCAGATGAGGGGGTTGAAGAAATTAAGTGTCAGGCCTCGGAAATATACCGTCAGTGGCGACGGCAGGGTGATCGGGCGTAGCGTGATGCGGTCGTTGTCGCCCACCTCGGCGGCGCGGCGGGTTTTTACGAGCATGGTGTAGAGTCCGAAGCCTGCGACGACGCATGCTCCGACATAAGCGACCCATCTGTTGTTGAGGACGGCAATCATGTCCTGCATCGGAATGTTGTTGGAGATGAGGAGCAGTATGGCGACGACAAGCACGTCGCTGGTGCTCACCCCGTAGGCGAAATGCACGGCATTCCGGAATCCATAGTGGATACTGGCCTGGATCTGCGAGAAAAAAGCGGGTCCGAAGCTGAAGAACAGTGAGAGGACTATGCCGCCGAGTATGCCGAGTAAGAATATCATCTGTGTTTAATACTTTTCCCTGTCGGAGTCATTGTCCACGTCAATCCGTCAGGGCTGTGATTTGTCCGCGTAGGCTTGGCATGATGGCGCAGAATGAAGTCCAACCGTTTAAAAACGGTGAAATTTTTTTTTTATTATTTGTTGATGGTTTTTTTCTGAATTCGATGTGCAATTTGTATTTTTGCAATATGGGAAAAGATGATGATTCCATAAATAAGGTGCTGAACGACTGTGAGATTGCCGATGAGTCGTTGCTTGAACAGATGGGGATATGCCGTGCGGTGTACGAGGAACTCATGTCCATTGTCGGGCACTTGCCTACCATCGACGAGGTTAGCACCCTGATGGCGATGTGGCGGTCGCAAGGTGGGCGACAAAGCATGCTTACATGGCTCAAGGGACAGTTCCACAGTGTTGTGCAACGCGACTATCTGGATGACGGCAACGAGACGGCAAGCAGCCTATATCGCGAGCCTGAAGTGGGAGAGTGCATCGCCATAGCACGAGCCCTCGCAGAGTCGGACAAGGTGTCGCGTGGCACGCTCGTTGAGCCGTTCGCGCACACTGGCGATGCCATCTATATGGTCGGCGATGTGTCGGCACTCTTCGCCAACTCGGAATATGGGCGACGATATCTGCATATTGCTGAAAATCCGATAGCTATGGATGATGATGAGGAGACGGCACAATATATGCAGATTATTCTTGGCAGCTTGGAGTCCAATGGGGTGCTGTTCGGCTTCCGGCGGATAGCCAGAGGAGGTCTTTTCAGAACTTTGATGGCGATGGTTGCTCCGGGACGCAGGGGCTTCGACATACTGACATGCAGGGAGATAAGGCTCGACGCATTCCTCTTTGGCGAACAAGGGGTGCGGTATCTTGCACTTCTTGACGAGCCGCACGAGGACTTCTTCATACAGAAGACAGTCGAGGCGAGGCTCAACTGCTGCTTCCTCGGACGGGTGACGAGAGATCGGATTGTTGTCGACGGTGTCGACTTCGGCCGTTCGGCGGCCTACACCACGCGATGAATGACGGATTTGGAGATTTATAGTTGAAAAATAATAATAAAATCGTACTTTTGGGGCAACAAAAACCGATACGCAGTCTTTTTGTTGACGATGTATCGTTTTGTATTATAATAATTTGTAGAATATTGACATTTGACAGGAATAGCATTAAACTATGAAAATACAATTCTTAGGAGCAGCAAAAGAGGTGACAGGCAGCAAGCATCTCATCACCACGAAGAAGGGTCTGAAAATACTGCTTGACTGCGGTATGTACCAAGGCAAGGGTCTGGAGACCGATGCCATGAACCGAGACTTGGGTTTCGACCCCAAAGAGATAGACTATCTCATTCTCTCGCATGCCCATATCGACCATTCGGGGCTGATACCTTACATCTATAAGCTTGGTTTCAACGGCGTGATAGTGTGCACGCCAGCCACGCGCGACCTGTGTTCCATCATGCTTGCCGACGCCGGACGCATACAGGAGTCGGATACCGTGCAGTTCAACAAGAAGCGCCAGAAACAAGGGTTGGAGCCTGTCGAGCCCATCTATACCGAAGAAGATGCACGAGCCTGCATGAGCTGTTTCATCAGCGTACCCTACCACAAGAAGTTCAACATCGAAGGTGAGGTGACTGTCGAGTTCTTCGATGCCGGCCATATTCTTGGCAGTGCCATGGTATACCTGGAAATAAAGGAGGGACGTCGCACCATCAGGCTTGGCTTCACCGGCGACGTGGGACGTTATGACAAGCATATACTGAAGGATCCTGAGCCTTTCCCGCAGGTCGACTACCTGCTCATGGAGTCGACATACGGCGACCGGCTGCACACCACGCTCGACAATGCCGAGCAGGAGCTGCTGATGGCCGTGCTCGACACCTGTACCAAGAAGAAGGGCAAGCTCATCATCCCATCGTTTGCCATTGGTCGTGCACAGGAAATCATCTATGCCCTCGACCGTCTGCGTAGCAAGGGCCTGCTGCCCGACATCGATGTCTTTGTCGACAGCCCTCTCAGCGTCAACGCCACCAACATCATGCGTCTGCATACGGAGTGCTTCAACGACGACATCGTGTCCTATATGAAGGACAATCCCGACCCCTTCGGCTTCGACCGTCTGCAGTACGTCCAGTCTGTCGAGGCTTCAAAGGCACTTAATGTGCGCAACAAGACCTGCATCATCATCTCGGCATCGGGCATGATGGAGGCCGGACGCGTCAAGCACCACCTGGCCAACAATATCGATAACCCTAAGACTACAGTCCTCTGCGTCGGCTACTGCGAGCCTTCGACGCTGGGCGCCAAGATAATGCGTGGCGACAAGCATGTCTCCATTTTCGGACACGACTATGAGGTACGCGCCGACTTACGCCGTATCGAGTCCCTCTCCGGACATGGAGACTATGAGGAGCTGATAAAGTATATCTCATGCCAGTCGAAGCGCAGCCTCAAGCGGATTTTCCTTGTCCACGGCGAAGCCGAGACCCAGGAGCATTTCAAGGCGACTCTCAACAAACGCGGCTACAAGCGTGTCGAAATCGCCGACTTCCGCGAAGAAGTGGAACTATAAATCTAGATAGTCTAGATATTCTAGATAGTCTAGATAGTCTAGAAAAATAATCACTAATTCAATCAAGCAATCAAGCAATCAAACAATCAAGCAATAGCCAATGCTCACTTTCATCTTTTCAATTATTCTTTTGCTGTTAGGCTACTTCCTCTACAGCAAGTTTGTGGAACGCCTCATCGGTGTCGACCCCAACCGTACCACGCCCGCCGTGGCGCATCCCGACGGTGTCGACTATGTGCCTATGAAGCCTTGGCGTATTTTCCTCATCCAGTTTCTCAACATAGCCGGCGTGGGTCCCATCTGCGGAGCCATCATGGGCGCCCAGTTCGGCACGGCGTCGTTTCTGTGGATTGTCTTCGGATGCATCCTCGCCGGTGCCGTCCACGACTTCATCGCCGGATTCATCTCCATCCGCCAGGATGGAGCCTCCCTGCCCGAGATTCACGGCAAGTACCTGGGCAACGGCATGAAGCAGTTCATGCGCGGCTTTACGGTGCTGCTGATGATCCTTGTCGGTGCGGTCTTTGTCAATACCCCCGCTGTGCTGCTCAACAGCAACTTCACGCCCGACTGGAACATCTTCATTTGGGTCGTTATCATTTTTGCCTATTATCTTATTGCCACCTTGCTGCCTATCGACAAGCTGATTGGCAAGATTTATCCTGTCTTCGGTTTCCTGCTGCTGGGCATGGCCGTTGCTATCCTGGTGGCGTTTGTCGTATACAAGGTGCCCATCCCCGAGGTGTGGGAGCGTCTCGACAACCAGCACCCCGCCGCCGCCACCAACCCCATCTTCCCCATGATGTTCATCAGCATCGCCTGTGGCGCCATCAGCGGCTTCCATGCCACCCAGTCGCCTCTCATGGCGCGCTGCATGGTCAACGAGAAGCAGGCCCGCCCTATCTTCTATGGAGCGATGATTACAGAGGGTGTCGTCGCCCTCATCTGGGCCGCCGCCGCCACCTATTTCTTCCACGACAAGGCTGAACTCTGCATCGGCAAGAGCGGCAACGACATGGTCGGTGTCATCGCCAACGAGTGGTTCCCGAAGGCTATCGCCGTCGTCTGCATCCTAGGAGTCATCAGTGCCGCCGTCACCAGTGGCGACACGGCGTTGCGGTCGGCTCGTCTCATTGTCGCCGACTTCATGCATGTCGACCAGAAGCCCATCCGCAACCGTCTCCTCGTAGCCCTGCCGGTATTCCTGCTCGCCGCCGGTCTGCTTGTCTTCTCGCTGCTCGACAAGGAGGGTTTCCAAGTCATCTGGCGTTATTTCTCGTGGGCCAATCAGGTGCTGGCCATGGTGACGTTGTGGGCGGTCACCGTCTTCCTGTCTCAGTTGAAGCGCGGCGCGTGGTATCTCATCACACTCATTCCGGCGTTGTTGATGACCATGGTGACAGTATCTTTCATTTTCGTCGCGCAAAAGGAAGGTCTCGGCAGTCTCATCCCACGCACCTGGGGCTATATCATTGCCGCCGGCATCACCGTCTTCCTCCTCGGCCTCTTCACCAGCTGGCTTGGAAAAAACAGGAGCCAAATAAAAAAATGATTATGGCACAATAAGAGGTGTTATTTCCCGTTTAACAAATATTATTGTAATCGTATCAACATTTCGCATTATGAAGAAAACTGTTTTTGTGATAGTGGCGTTGCTGCTGACGGTTAGCACCATGGCAGGCAACAAGCCCCGCAAGAATTCCCGTACCGAGATGGGTATCAACGGCAACGCACTCTATGTCATTGAGTATACCTACAACCTGTATGGCGGCAAGGGTGGTGGGCGGCAGCTTGTCTGCATAGACTCCATCACTTTCGACAAGCGTGGCAATTTCGCTGACAAAATCCGTCGTACGAACGGTGAATACACCTATTTTTCGTACTACTTCGACGTCAACGGCTATGCTTTGGGCTGGAACGAGTACAACCGTGCCAACCAGCTCACAGGGCGTACAGCCTACCTCAACGACAAGAACGGCAACCGCATCGAACGTACTGTCTACATGAAGGAGCGCATGAGCAAGAAGGAGTCCAGCAAGTACGAGAACAACCGCCTTGTCGAGGAGCAGAGCTATGGCTCTGACGGCCAGATGACCGAACGCCGCGTCTACAAGTACGATAACCAGGGCAACAACACCGAACTGGAATTCTACAATCCTGATGGCGACCTTATGCAGCGTTACCTCTACAAGTACGACAACCGAGGCAACCGCATCGAGTGGCGTTTCTATGATGCCGACGAGTTCCTGGTGGCTCTTACCACCTACTATTATGATGATCACGACAATGTCGTCGAAGTCTCCTCGTTCAACTACGACGAGCACATGAACTGGAAGCACAGCTATGTCTACGAATACGACGAGGACGACAACTGGGTTCGCCAGACCATCTTCCGCAACAACTCGCCTTACCAGGTCATCGAACGCGAGATTGCATTCCCCGC
>JAFSKP010000019.1 GCA_017448905.1 Bacteroidales bacterium
CGCTGTTCTTGTCTTTCTTGATGTGTATTGACTTGTATGGATTCTTGCGGATGATGCCCTCGTCAATTGCGTCGTTGACAAAACCGTTGAGAAAACGGTGGTAGTTCCCCCACTTCGAACACGGCTTCATCTTCTCCCCCAACGCCTCGTCCATCCCCATGATGTTCACCTCCGTCACGTCCCTCCATGTCACCATGCCGCCCCACTTCTCGAACCACCGCAGGAATCGCTCGTAACGCTCCTGGCTGTCCTCTCCGCGTCCGTACTTGCGTATCGTCGCCCTCTCGCGGAAGTAGTCCATGAGTGGCCGTTGCTCCGGCACGTTCTCTGTGGCCTGTTGCTTCAACTTGCCCCCGATGAGAGCCACGATGGTATTCATGTCGAGAGTGCCGGCCTCCAGCTGCTCGTTCACGACCTTGCGGGCGCGGGCCACATAGAGGTCGAGCGACTGTTGCAGCTCCACCGCATCGAGACGGTTCACGATGAAGCCATTCTTCCATTGCTTCGGCAGCACCCTGATGCCGGTAGTGGCGAAACGCTGGATGCAGTTGTAGGTGATGCGAAGCTCGATTGCACCCTCCTTGGAGTTGGAGGCTCTTTTTCTCCTGTCGAAGAGGAGTTTGAAAACTGGTGTTCCCATGATGAAATATTTTTGGTATTACAATTTGTAGTCGCAGTGGTATTACATTCCCGATATATGACGATATATAAAGGTATACAAAAGTATAATAGTTCCAACACAACATTCTCCCCTTATAGGGAAAAATCGTGCTGAAACACAATAAAATAAAACCGTAACTTACTGAAAAACAAAAAGAGCCGTCAAGCATCACTTGACAGCTCCCAGCGGAAAGAGAGGGATTCGAACCCCCGGACCCTTGAAGGTCAACGGTTTTCAAGACCGCCGCATTCGACCGCTCTGCCATCTTTCCTTTTCAGTTTGCAAAAATACACCATTTTCGTAAACCGACAAAATTTTTATGTAAAAATTATTATATTTTTCAATAAATCAGAATAATACAAACAATCTCTCATTTTTCTTTCCTCAAAATAATCGAAAAACATGAAAAACAAGATTTCAAAATCACTATTTTTTCCCCTATAGAACTCTACAAACAGAAACACAAAAAAAGAATTAATAGATAATAATCAATTATTTATGTGAGAAATTGTTATTATTTTGAAAAAAAATTTTGCCATATCACAAAATTGAAGTACTTTTGCACTCGCTTTCGGAAAGGAAAGCATACACTCCTCAATAGCTCAGTTGGTTAGAGCACCTGACTGTTAATCAGGGGGTCGCAGGTTCAAGTCCTGCTTGGGGAGCATGGGATGAAGACTCGAACGATTCTTCTCCTCATCAAGTTCCAATGGAAATCCAATCCTCAATAGCTCAGTTGGTTAGAGCACCTGACTGTTAATCAGGGGGTCGCAGGTTCAAGTCCTGCTTGGGGAGCAAAAAGTAAGGCTGTGAAAAAACAGCCTTTTTTGTTTTCTCATCAATAGTATTAAAAAATGAAGTCCCTTCTCGTCATATCCATATTGTCGCTAATCATCGTGGCGATATGTATTTGTGGATTAGGAATCAGGATACTACTGAAACACCGCGGTGAATTCAAAAGGCACTGCAGCAGCATGGATCCCTACACGGGCAAGAACGGTGGATGCAACTGTCCCATCGCCAACAAAGCATGCGACACCCGACATAAAAGGCCCTATCAACCCCTCGAAATAAACGAGGAACTAATGAACGAGATTAAATGAAGCACTCACTGTTCATACACATACTGTTACTATTGTTATTCAACTACGTCGCCTTCGCACAGGAGACGCTCTGGTACGACGGCTTTGAGGACGAGACAAGCGGATGGCAGTTTCTCGACATCGACGGCGACGGGCGAAACTGGGCTGTGAGCGACATCAACCCTTACAGGGGATTGCATTGCCTGTATGGCAGCTACAGTCCGACGGCGGAGGACAACTGGGCGGTAAGCCCCGCAGTACCCATACCTGACGACGGTGGTATGACGACAGTGGAATGGGAAGTCTTCGCACATGCCAATTATATCGAGACTTACGAAATCCTTGTCACCACAGGCACAGGGAACGTGCTGGCATTGTACGACTCGGTTTTCGCCGAGAGCGTGACGGGAGGGTATCATTCCCGTCAAGTGCCGTTGAACGGCTACGCAGGCCAAACTGTCCGCATAGCAATACGCCACCTCAGCCAAAACCAGAATTTCATCTGCATCGACGATGTGAGCATAAGGCATTACGAGCAGTTGCCGCCCCAACCACCCGTAGTGAGCATAGCGGCACCCGCCACCGCCATGGTGGGCGAGGTGGTGACAATGAGTGCACAATGCAGCAACGCAGAACAATTCCAGTGGGACATCGAAGGCACCGAGCCCTCCAATTCCGAAGGCAGAACAACGACTGCAGAATGGGAGCGTGCCGGACGCTACCGCGTCTCGCTGACTGCCACCAATGCCGACGGCAGCACCACTGCCGACCACATCATCAGCATACTGGACAAAGAGGGCTTCGTGCCAGCCGCAAAGCAGCCGTCACACATGGTCTACCCCAACCCAGCATCCGAGTCAATCCACATACTGCCAACGACATTCATAAAGGTATCAATCTTCAATTCAGCAGGGAAAGAGGTTGCCTCCAGCACGCAGAGCGACGTCAGTATCAGCTCGCTGCCAAAAGGCGTATACCAGGCAGTAATCACCACGACGGAGGGCGTCGTCGTCGAGAATATCATCAAACGGTAACAGCACTACACAAGGAGGGCGTCGACCATGTCGGAAGCGACGACCGAAGCCTGCGGACGGCGGCAGGCGGCAACATCGCCCGCTCTACCATGAAGACAGACTGCAAGGGATGCCACCTGCTGGATATACCCTGCCGAATAATCCACATCCATCATACCATGCGCCGAATAGGCCCTGCACTGCGAGAGCAAGGAGAGCATCACTCCTGTCAGCACGTCGCCACTGCCTGCCGTTGCCATGGCGGGATTGCCCGTCGTGTTGCGGACTGGGGGCATACCAGGGGCAAAGGTGACGGAGCGGTGTCCTTTCCGCACAATAAAAACCTCATGCAAATCGCACATCCGCTGAGTGTCGGAATCGGCGAAAAGGCGCCGATACTCCACGTCATGCGGTGTGAGTACGGCATGACGTGCGGCATGCATCATCTCGGGCATCCTCGCAAGCATATTGAGGCCATCAGCATCTATAACCAGTCCCTGCCCCTTACCGCCATTCCCTTTATCGTTGTTGCGGAAGATGGAATTGAGCAGTTCGGCCATGGCTTGACGTGAACGGTCCTGTGTTCCCAATCCAGGGCCCACGGCCACAGCGTCATAGCGCGAAATGTCGGAGGGCAGGGATGTAAAAATGGCCTCGTCGTCGTCAATAGAGAGCATAGCCTCGGGCACAGCAGTCTGCATTATGTCGACGCCGCATCGTGGCACATGCACCGTCAGCAGACCCACACCGCTCCGGAGGCAGGCGCGTGCCGCCAGCACGGCAGCCCCCATCTTACCACGGCTGCCGGCAACAAGAAGGGCATGGCCGTAACAGCCCTTATGGCTATCCGGTTCACGGTCGTATAGGAACGGAAACAGTTCCTGGGAAAAAATAAAATCGTTCAAACTTTCAGACATTCAGTATTGAAGTCAAAAAAAGATGGCAACACGCCTACGCATGTTGCCATCCTGTTGTGAGAAGAATGTTAGTTTTCGGGTTTCAGAGTACCCACGGCATAGTGTTTCAGGTCGAAATAGCGTTTTGCAAGGCGTTTAAGGTCTTTGACGGTAAGGCTGTTGACCATGTCGTTATAGTTGGTGATATTGGCGTCACGGTTTTCTTTGTACATGAAGGCGCCCGTAATCTGACCAAGCCAGAAGCCGTTCTCCTGCATACGGGTCTCACGCTCCTTGATCATCTGGAGCTTGACCTTGTTGAGGGTCTCCTTGTCACAGCCCGTCTTGCGGCAGGCCTTGACCAGGTCGATGGCAGCCTTCTCGACGCTCTCGCAGTTCTCGGGAGCGCACTGGAGGTAGAACATCCAGCTGACGTCGCCGTCGAAATCGATGTCATAGCTGGCAGTGGCGTATGGGCTGTAGGTCTCGCCCATCTTCTCGCGAATCACCTCGGTGGTACGTATCTGGAGAGCCTCGCCAAGAGCGGAGACAGCGATACGTTCACGCAGGGAGTTCTTGCCGACGAAGCCATCGGTCTGACCCATGATGAGCACCATGCCCTGCTTGTCGGTTCCGGCAAGGGTCAGGCTGTGGTTGACACCAGAAGCCAGTTTGGGGCTCTTGTCGAGAGGCTTCTCGTTCTTCTGTTTGCCGTTGGTGGGCAGGATGTTGAGATATTTGGCTATAAGGTTGATGTCATCGTCGCTGATGTTGCCGACGAAGACGAACTTCTGGGTGCTTGCATCCGCGAAACGCTCGGCGTAGATCTGGTAGACGCGGTCAAAGTCGATGCGGTCGATATCCTTCTCAGTAGGCATGATGACGAGACGGGGGTTGTGGTCGTAGGCCATTTCGTAGAAATCCTTCATGAACTTAGCCTGCGGGTTTGCAGCAGCCATACGTACCTGGGTGCGGAGAGCCTCGATGTTGCGGTCGAACGACTCGCGGTCCTTGCGGGGAGCCTCATAGTAGAGGTCAATGAGTTGAAGCATGGTCTCGAGATCCTTGGGGACACAGCTGCCGCTGAATCCCTGGGTGATACTGCTGATATAAGGGCTGCAGCTGACGGTCTTGCCTTTGAGTTTCTTGCTGAGCTGTGTGCTGCTGAAGTTGCCGATGCCGGCATCGTCGACGATACCGTCGGCCTGTCCGACGACGTATGCCTCGGCATCGCTGTAGAGGCTGGAACCGCCGAACGAGAAACTGCGCATTTGGATCTCGTCTTCCTTGTAGTTTGTCTTCTTCACGACGAAAGTGATTCCGTTGGGAAGGATATACTCGGTATAGCCGAGCACGCTGTTGGTGGAGAGTACAACGGGGATGCACTTCTTGACTTCACGGTCGAAGAGTGGCTCATCCTTGAAGTTGTCGACCCAAGGTTCTGTGGTGACATTCTTGTTGTCGGCGACAATCTTGAGTATCTCGTCCTTGGTGGGAATCTTGTAGCCTTCCTTTTCGGGAGCTGTAAGGATATAGATGAAATTCTCGTCGGTAATCCAGTCCTTCACGACAGCGTTGACCTCTTCGAGGGTGATGCCGGGGACAAACTCACGGGCGTATGCGTCTTCCTGGCGGATGCCGGGGATGACTTCGCCCTCGAGGAAGTGATTGGTATACTCCTGCGCAAAACTGTTGCTCTGCGTTTTGTTGAGTTCCTTGGCCTGTTTGCGGTAGTTTTCCAGCATGCTCTCCTTGGCACGGTCGAGCTCGGGCTGGAGGAAACCATGTTCATCGACACGTTTCATCTCTTTGAGAAGCATGGCCGTAGCCTCATCGATGCGGTTATCCTTCGGATAAGCCGAGAGGAAGAACCCATCGGTATGCTTTCCGATGAAACCGCCATAGCCGCCGCCTGCATAGAGGAACGGTGCACTGGCTTTCTCTGCCATATCGGCGAAACGGGCATTGATGATAGAGGTGGCAAGCTCGCGGACAAGCATCTGCCGATAGTCGCCCACGGTGCCCGTAGGAGCCTTGGCATGTTTCCACATCATCTGGATGCCGGCCGACGAAGCCTCCTTGTCGGTGGCGATAGCCACGAGGGCCTCCTTGTTGCCAGGCACCTCGAAGTCGGGACGCGGCTTGGGGTTGGCGGGCATCTTGTTGTCGGAGAAGTACTCCTTGACCTTGGCTTCCATCTTGTCGACATCGAAGTCGCCGACAATGATGACAGCCTGCAGGTCGGGACGGTACCAGTCTTCATAGAAGCGGACGATGGTGGGGCGTTTGAAGTTCAGGAGGACATCCTCGGTTCCGATAGGAATGCGGTCGGCATAGCGTGAACCCTTGAGCATGACGGGCCAGTACTGTTTCTGCAGACGGTCCTGTGCTCCGAGGCGTCCGCGCCATTCCTCGATGATAACGCCACGTTCGGCATCAATCTCCTTGGGGTCCATCAACAGTTTCGAGGCCCATCCGTCAAGGATCTTCATACCCATTTCGAGCATCTCGTCATCGTTGGGCATGTTGACATAGTAGACGGTCTCGTCGAAGCTTGTCCAGGCATTGACATGACCGCCGAACTGGACACCCTTGGCCTGGAGCTTGCTGATGAGCTCGTTATGAGGATAGTACTCTGTACCGTTAAAGGCCATGTGCTCAGTGAAGTGAGCCAGACCGCGCTGGTCCTCGTCCTCCATGACAGAACCCGCATTGACAGCCAGGCGGAACTGGACACGTCCTTCGGGCTTTTTGTTGGCACGGATGTAGTAGGTGATGCCGTTTTCAAGTTTACCCATCCTGACTTTCTTGTCGATAGGCACCTTGGCCGAGAGGTCGGTTTTCTTGTCTTTCTTGCCGCCACCAAGGCCTACCTGTGCAAAGCTCATGCCAGCCGTGGCAAACAAAAAGAGCAACATTACAAAAAGTTGTTTTTTCATTTGAAGTTGAATTTTAATTATTTATTAAAGTTATTCTCTATAATTAAGATTGCAAAAATACGTTTTTTTTTGTTATTACATCATCGGAGCTTCAAAAAGGGGGAAAATGTCCTTTTCCTTCCTGCATAAACAATAGACGTTTCATCTATGCGAAATCTTACAAGCAAACCGAAAAAAAAATCATAGAGCGCTCTCAAGATAGTGCCGCAGCTGGACAGGAGTGACGTCATGGTGGATGTCGCCACCGACGGCATACGAGATGGCTCCTGTTTCCTCGCTGACAATGACAGATATGACATCAAGCTGCTCGGTGACCCCGATTGCCGAGCGGTGTCTGAGTCCGAGGTTGGGGTCGATGTCGAGATTCGACGACACCGGCAGGATGCACCGCGCTGCCACCACCTGGTTGCCCTTCACGAGGACAGCTCCGTCATGAAGTGGGGAGTTCTTGAAGAAAAGTGTCTCAAGAAGCGCCGACGACACGACAGCATCTATTCTCTCACCCGTGTTGACAATCTCATTGACCTCATTCTTGCGGATGAAGACTATGAGGGCGCCCGTCTTGCTCTGCGACATGTGCATACACGCCTGGATGTATGGCTCCAGGTCAAGGCTCGACTTCTGGTCGCTGATGTGTTTTTTCCAGAACTTGAAACGTTTCATGAAGCTGTCGCCGTCGAGACTTGTCTTTGTCCCCACCAACAGAAGGAAACGTCTGATTTCAGGCTGGAAGACAATGATGAGGAGAATCAAGCCTATGGAGATAAACTGCCCCAATATCGTAGATGTCAGCCTCATACCCAACAGTGTGGATAGTTGCCACAGCACATAGATTATCACTATGGCCCAGAAGATACGCAGCACATTGGTACCTCGAACGGCTTTATACACCTGGTAGGCCAAGAAGGCCACAAGAATAATGTCGATAATGTCGACAAAAGTGAAAGAAGGTAGTCCGGGAATCATTGTTTGATTGCTTAATTGTTTGAATGTTTGATTGCTTGAACGGGAGATGACCACAGCAGGGGCGGAACTCTATTCTTCAACTGTCATCTTTCCGATAACCTCAATAGTCTGTCGCGCGTCACGCACATCATGTACGCGCAGCAATTGGGCACCTGCCATCAATGCCGCAGTGTGAAGGGCGACTGTTCCTGCCAGCGCATCGTCGGGAGAACAGTCGACAAGCTTGTATATCATCGACTTGCGCGAGAGGGCTACAAGCAAAGGGTTCTCAGGGAATAGCTGTCGCAGTTCCGACAGATGAGCCATGACATGATAGTTTTCAGTGAGCATCTTCGAAAAGCCAAAGCCCGGGTCGATGATCACATCCGAGACACCCAGTTCACGCAAGCGGGCATTGAGGGCGGAGAGACGAACAACCAGATCTTCCATGACGTCGTATTCTCCGACAAAGTCATTCCTGCCTTTCATGCCCGACGGGTCGTCGGCATGTCCGAACGGATTGTGTGTCAGGATATATGGTATTCCGAGACGGGCAACAGTCTCAAACATGACGTCGTCGAAGGCACCACCGCTGATGTCGTTAACGATGTCGGCTCCCGAGTCGACTGCCGCGCGGGCGGGAAGAGAGTAGCAGGTATCGACAGAGATGGGAATATCGGGCAACTCGCGGCGGACAGCGGCAACGACGGTTGCGAGACGGCGAGCCTCGACATCAGGGGAGAGCAGGACGGCTCCAGGCCGAGTAGAGACTACACCGATATCCACAATGTCGGCGCCGTCGGAAGCCATGGAGGCTGCCCGTTCAATCCACTGACGTTCACAATTATAACGCCCTCCATCATAAAAAGAATCGCTCGTGGCGTTAAGGATGCCCATGACGGCAGGACGCTCGAAAGAAGAGAGCCTCCCTCCACAACGGAGCATAAAAGGAACAAAAGAATTATTTTCGGACATAACAATAAAAAAACGGACAACGCGTTTCAATATTGTTCTAAAAAAAGAAATCTAGCACTCAAGCACACAATTGATGACGAAAACAGAAGAAGAGTTCGAGCAGGAAATCAAAGTCTGCCGCGACATATACGAGAAAAAGACACGTGACTACGGCACCTCGTGGCGCATACTGCGTCTGCCGTCGCTCACCGACCAGATATTCATCAAGGCCAACCGCATCCGCAGCATCGAGGAGACAGGCGAGAACAAAATCGGCGACGACGTCCGCGACGAATACATCGCCATGGTCAACTACGCCGTGATGGCTCTGATACAGCAAGAGCTGAAAGAGAATGAACAGGCTCCCTTGGAGCTGCCTCCAGACGAAGCCCTGAAGCTCTACGACAAGCACCTTAAGCGTACCGTCAGCCTCATGCTCGACAAGAACCACGACTATGGCGAGGCATGGCGGCAAATGCGAGTCAGCTCGATGACCGACCTTATCCTCATGAAGCTACGCCGCATCAAACAAATCGAGGACAACGACGGACATACCGTGATTTCAGAAGGCGTCGAGGGCGGATATATGGACATTATCAACTACTCTCTCTTCTGCCTGATAAGACTGAGAGAATTGTGAATTCTGAACTTCGAAAAACAAGGAACCAATGATAAAAGAGACTACCGTTACAAAAACGACAAGAACTATCGCCCGCTGGTTTGTGGGGCTTGTCTTCATCTTCTCCAGCTTCACCAAAGGTGTCGACCCACTGGGTACCGCCTTCAAGGTGGAAGAATACATGACTGCATGGAGCTTCGGCAACATCAGCTTCGAATGGGCTTTGCCGATGGCTCCGTTCCTATCCATGACACTCATCACCCTCGAATTCCTCGTCGGCGTGCTGCTCATCACCGGAGCCTTCCGCAAACTCAGCGCCTGGCTGCTGGCATTGATGATGCTGTTCTTCACTTTCACCACACTCTACGATGCCATCACCAACAAGGTGAGCGATTGCGGCTGCTTCGGCGACTTCGTGAAACTGACCAACTGGCAGACGTTCTGGAAGAACATAGTGCTCGACATACCAACTGTCTTCATCTTCCTCACACGCCGGTGGCCACGCAAGAACAAATTCGAGAGCGACACCATCATCGGCCTCTCGGCAATAGCAGCGATGGTGATCTTCGGCATGTATAACATCAACAACGAACCCGTCCTTGACTTCCGTCCCTGGAAAGTGGGCAACGTCATGATGACCAACCTGGAAGAAGGACTCGAAACCACCAACCAAGTCACCTACAAAAACAAAGAGACCGGCGAGTTCAAGACCATGGATTCGAAGCAGCTGATGGACTGTTATGCCGCCGACCCCGAGTGGGGCGAAAAGTGGGAATGGGTGGGCACCAGCACAGAGAGCCCTTACGAGATACGCGACCCGAAAAACGACAGCATCGTATCGTTCCCCGTGAATGATGCCGACGGTGAGGACTACACCTTCGACCTGATTGGCGCCGTCGACGGTCCCGTGCTGATATGTACCATCCACCACATCGGCGACGTCAACGAACGCGGGGTCAATGCCATCGCCGAGATGAAACAACTCGCCATGGACCGCGACATCCGCTTTGCTGTAATCTCCAATGCCGAACAGGAAGACCTCCTTCAGTTCCTTTATGGCAACAACCTTATGGATGTCGAATACTATTTCAGCGACGAAAAGGCTATTGAAGCAATGATACGCAGCAACCCTGGCTTTGTGGTCATGCACAATGCCACCGTCAAAGGTAAATGGCACTACAAGAACGCCGAGAAAATCAAAGACTTCCCCTTCGAAATAAACTGAGAATCGAAAGTTGAAACCACGCATTCCAATCAACACCGAACCATAACTGACAACACCTTACACAATGATCCAAAGAGTCCAATCCTTTTACCTTGTCCTGGCAGTCGTCTGCATCATCCTGATGTTCCGCTTTCCGATAGCAACCTACACCGCCCAGACCGTCAATGGCGACATCAGTGCCGCACTACGGCTAACCCCTTCAAAGTCGGTCATCGCCGACAATGCAATAGACTACACCTTCGTCGGCGACGACATGGTCAAGTTCGGCGGCAGATGGGTACTCACCGTGATTGCCGTCCTCACCGGTGCCATCGCACTTGTCAGCATATTCCTTTTCAAGAACAGAGTGCTACAGATGCGCGTGGTGGCATTCGCATTCCTGTTCAATGTGATACTGCTCTTCCTGCTGTTCTTCTGGGCCATCAACGGCACAGGAGGCAGTGGTGGATACCTCAACGCACTGCAGAGCACAGGCCTAATGGGCAACGAGATAGCCATCAACATGCTGACACCTGGCACCATAGCCCCCATCGTGTCGGTCATTCTGCTGTTCCTGGCGCAACGCGCCATAAAGAAAGACGAGATGAAAGTGCGCGCTGCCGACAGATTGAGATAATTGAAAACTGAAAGCTGAAAATTGAAAGTTGAAATTAATACCATAGAGGAATTGCCGGCTGTGGCGGAACGGATTCTAAGGGAATACCCCGACGAGCGGTTCTTCGCCCTTTTCGGCTCAATGGGTGTGGGCAAAACAACGCTCATCAAGGAGATTTGCAGCCAAATCGGGGTCTCGCAAAATGTCTGCAGCCCCACCTTCGCCATAGTCAACGAATACAGCGACGGCAACGGAGAGCCTGTCTACCATTTTGATTTCTATAGAGTTGACAACCTCGCAGAAGCATACGACATCGGATATGAGGAGTATTTCTATTCCGGCAACTGGTGCTTCACAGAGTGGACCGAGAAGATAGAGCCACTCCTACCCGACCACCATGTCCGAATCGACATCACCGAACATGACGGCCACCGCACCTTGGTCGCCAAAATGTCAGATTAGAAAAAAAAAGTATATTTTTGCATCCTTATTTTTATCAAATTATGGCAAAAACCAAAACCAATATATCTGAAAGCGAAGCTCTTGCAAAACTGGCAGCAATAGGGATGGACAGCAAGAAAGCCACCGACATCGTGCTGCTGGACTTGCGCGGCATAGAGTCTGCCCCAACCAACTTCTTCGTCATCTGCAGCGGCAACGTACCATCACACGTGAGCGCCATCAGCGACGGTGTCTTCGAAACAATAAAAAAAGCCACCGGCCTCAATCCCCTCCGCGTCGAAGGCTACGACAACGCCGAATGGATTCTCATGGACTACTTCGACATTGTAGTTCATATCTTTTTGAAGGACAAACGGCAGCACTACCGACTCGAAGAGCTGTGGGCCGACGGCATAGAATCCAAAATTGATAACTGATAATTGAAATGCAAGAGAACCAGAACAAAAACGGCAACCAGAACAAAAACGGCAACCAGAACA
>JAFSKP010000134.1 GCA_017448905.1 Bacteroidales bacterium
GGCAACGCTGGCCGCTACATGAAGACCTCCTCCCTCATCGTCACCTACAACGACATGCTGACCACGGGCGGCCACAACCTCTCATCGAAAATCAGCCGCGTGAACTCCATGACAAACTACCGGCACAGACCTGGCAGCCACACGGGAAAAACATCAACCCCGCCGCCAGTCAGAAAGGCGAACACCACCCCAAAAAGCAAAACAGCCAAGCAGCCAAGCACCCGTACCACTGTCCGCCCACGAGGCGATGTCATCTCCACCGCCCCTCGTGGCAGGAGAGGCCTTTGACGCGTGCTGGTGGCTAGTGGACGGTGGGCAGCTTGCCTTTCTTGTTGCAGTAGAAGAAAAATAGCCCATAAACGACGACCAGCGCCACGGCGACAAGAAGAGTGTATAGGTTCTTGTCGGCAACGATGATATAACCAATGCTGATAAGCAGCTGTGTGAGAGCATAGCCAGAAGAGACATAGAGATGAGGAATCCCCAACTCATTGACCATTGTCTCGTATGCATGCTCCCGGTGCGCCTCAAGGATGTTGCGTCCGGAAAGGAAACGCTTGGCGACGGTGAGAACGCCGTCGGCAAGAAAGACGATGATGAAACAGAGCAGGCTGACGCTCATGCCGGGTTCTGGCATGGCCTTGACGTAGCGGACAAGGAGGAAGAGGATAATCAGACCCATGGAGATGCTTCCCACATCACCCGAAAAGCAGCGGGCCTTGGTGCGGAAATTGAAGAAACCGAAAACGAGGATAGAGACAAACAACGTGGCTAGCAACTCTATGTCGACGAAGTGGATGACAAAGAGCTCGAGGTAGCCGAAAGTGCCGACAACGACGAGGGAATAGGCGGCGAGCATGCCGTTGATGCCGTCCATGAAATTGTATACGTTCAGTATTCCGGCGAAAACGATGAGGAGGAGGACAATCTGCCAGACCTCGATGGAATGTATGTCGCCCCAAAAGCTGAAGAGGAGGGCCGCCATCTGGGCAAAAAGGCGGATGGAGGAGGGTAAAGGCTTGATGTCATCGACATAGCTGACAATAGCCAAGATGGATAGTCCGATGACGAAATATGGGTAGGCCATGCCATGCGTCAACGAGTAGAAAAGTATTGCGATATAGAATATCACGCCTGCGCCGAGGAGTACGGGTTTGCGGTGGGAGCTACGCTCGTTGGGGCGATCGACGATATTGAACTTTTTTGCCAAGAGGAAATAGAGCAGTTCGAGGGCTATGAGGGAAAGGGTTGCCAGGAGAGGGTACATGGGGTTTATGGTTTAAGGTTTAAGGTTTAAGGTTCAGGTTGGCATGCGGACGCCCCGTCCGCTGCCATCGGATTTCACCATTCACTATTCACAGGTCACTATTCACATCTCACATCTGCGTTCTCCGTTCTTGCTTGGGGTGGATGCGGTAATGTAGAGCATGGGTGCGATGAACATCAGACCCATCTGGCGGGAGATGACGGACTCGAAAAGACCCACGAAAAGGAAACAGATGAGCAGCATGAGCAATTCGGGATTTTTGCTGCGGGAGGCATCCACGACGGGCAGGACGAGCATCGCCAGAAGAAGGAGGAGTCCGGGTATGCCGAGGGTGAGCAATGCGTCGAGATAGATATTGTGGCTGTTGAAGTTGTCCCAGTCGTGGCCTGCCTGGGTATAGTAGCGGTTGAGAACCTGCTGCCCGTCGCCGACACCGGTGCCAAGGGGCATGTTGTCGATGCCGGCACGCAACGAGCACCTGTAGATGTCGACACGAGCGTCGCCATCACCGCTGCTTTTCAGATTCTGGAGTGTCATAGTGACTCTCCGCGCATTCTCGGGGAGGGCATAATGTATGCCAATGCCCAGTGCAAGCCCGCCGAGAAGGATCAGCAGAGCGAGACGGAAATTCCGACGGCTGACAACGAGGCGTATCACTATATAGACCAGAAAGACAATCAGGCCTATAATGCCGGTACGCGATGTGGAGAGCAGGGTGTAGAGTACCAATGCGACGGCTGCAAACGGGATGCTGTTTTTCAACATGCGCGGCATGTCGTGGCGACGACGGGTCCATTCGATAAAGAGGAATCCGAGAGCCATGAGGAGATACAGCGAGGTGTAAGTATAGTGGACATTGTCGACAAGCGGAAGGCTGCCGAACGAGGTGCGGGTGGAGATGCACTTGATGATAAGGAATAGAAACTTCAGTACCATACTGACACAGAAAAGATACAGAAGGCCACGCCGTCGTCGGAGGGAGAGGTAGGAGGTGTCGGTGCCGAGGAGCATCAAGGGAAGGAGGAGCAATGGCAGCCTTGTCTCCATGAAATCGAGGCCTGACGGCAGGTCGTCGGTCCAAAGGAGCGAGACGCCGTTCCATAGATAGTAGCCTACCATAAGGACAAGTGCCCAGCGCATAGGGGCGCTCAATGCAGGGTTGCCCAGATGTCTGGTGGCTATTGCGCGTGCCACAGCAGTGACAAAAAGGACGGCGAAGAGCTTGGTGGCCAATTCCCAGCTCCAGGGAACCACAGAAACAAGGGCGGCGAGGATTATGTATTCGAGGGTCTCGAGAGGCTTCATGGAGGATTATGTTATTGCTTGATTGTGTTATTGCTTGATTGCTTGAGTAGCTACGCATTCAAACATTCAAGCAATCAAACATTCAAGCACTCAAGCACTCAAACATTCAAGCGTTCATTTCAGGGTGCAAAAATAACAAAAAAATACAATTCGGATTAAAAAACTTTAATTTTCGTTAATTGTACGCTTGTTTCTTCGGGAGATAAAGTCTTTCCGATAATATTTAACCATATATCTAACAGCGAAATAGCTGCTTTTTTACATACTTATACACTTAATTGTGGTTTTTTTTGTATCTTTGCAACCGTAAAAACAAAAAACCACTACAGAAAAGGTGAATAGACAAATATACCTATGCCTGGCTCACATGAGTGAGGCCGGACTGGAGCAGAAATACATCCAGGAGGCTTTTGACACCAACTGGGTGGTGCCGTTGGGTCCCAACGTGAACGGTTTCGAAAAAGACCTCGAAAACTTCGTCGGCGAGGGCAAACGCGTCGTAGCCCTCAACTCGGGAACGGCAGCGGTGCACCTGTCTCTTCTCGCATGCGGCGTGGGCCCGGGCGACGAAGTGCTGACGCAGACCTTCACCTTCTGCGCGTCGGCACACCCCATAACCTACCTGGGAGCCACCCCCGTGTTCGTCGACAGCGAAGACTCATCATGGAACATCGACATCAACCTTCTGGAGCATGCCATTGAGGACCGCATACGCCTGACGGGACGCACGCCCAAGGCCATCGTCCCCGTGACCCTCTACGGCATGCCCTACGACATTGACGCACTGATGGAGGTTGCAGACCGCTACGGCATACCGGTTGTCGAGGATGCCGCCGAGGGGCTCGGCAGCCGCTGGAAGGGGCGTGCCATGGGCACCTTCGGCCGCTATGGGGTGCTTAGTTTCAACGGCAACAAGATGATTACAACTTCAGGCGGCGGAGCCATTGTGTGCCCCGACGACGAGAGCTGGGAACGCATCATGTGGTATGCCACACAAGCACGGGAATCCTACCCCTATTACCAACATGAAGCCATCGGTTACAACTACCGCATGAGCAACATCTGCGCCGGTATAGGCCGCGGCCAGATGTCGGTACTTCAGGAGCATCTGGACCACCACAGACATGTCCAGGAACTTTATAGGGAGGCTTTTGCTGGGGCTGACGGCATCGAGGTGCACAAAGCCCCTGACCCCCGATACAATAGCAACTATTGGCTCTGCACCATCCTGCTCGACGAGAAACTGCACGTGAAAGGACAGGAACACGCATACGAAGAGACAGTGAAGGGTGCCGTGGGCGGCGCCGGAGGTGTGGTGCACAACACCAGCCGTCTGCATACCGACTGCGAACCCAATGCAAATGTCGAGGGATTGCGTATATGGCTGAAAGAAAGAGGCATCGAGGCTCGCCCCCTATGGAAGCCCATGCACAAGCAACCCGTCTACAAGCAGGCTCCTGCCTATACCAACGGCATTTCCGAAAACCTTTTCCGCCGCGGAATGTGCCTCCCCAGCGGTCCGTGCGTCACCGACGACGACGTCCACTACATCATCGAAAGCATTAAGGAAGCATTGATTTGTTGATTTGTTGATTTGTTGATTTGATAATTTGATTGCAACATCCTATCATACACAAAGATAAATGGAATTAAAAGATATTCGCATCGCCGTCATAGGGCTGGGCTATGTAGGTTTGCCACTCGCACGGCTTTTCTCGACAAAATTCCCCACTGTGGGCTACGACATGAACAAGGCTCGCGTCGATGCCCTTATGGCTGGCCACGACGCCACCTTGGAAGTGAGTGACTCACTGCTCCAAGAAGCCATCACGAGCCACGGTTTCCGCTGCACGGCATCACTTGACGACATCAAGGGATGCAATTTCTACGTGGTGGCGGTGCCGACACCTGTCGACCGCAACAACAACCCTGACCTGGAGCCCCTCTACGGTGCCAGCGAAGCGGTGGGCAAAGTCATCAGCAAGGGCGACATCGTGGTGTACGAGTCGACAGTCTACCCCGGCGTCACCGAAGACGAGTGCATCCCCGTGGTCGAAAAGGTGTCAGGCCTGAAATACAACACCGACTTCTTCGCCGGTTACAGCCCCGAACGCATCAACCCCGGCGACAAGGTGCACACGGTGGAGAAAATCCTCAAAATAACATCCGGCTCAACCCCGGAAGTCGCCGCGCTGATTGACGAGGTGTACAATGCCGTACTCATCAACGGCACACACCGTGCCCCTAGCATCAAGGTGGCGGAGGCTGCAAAGGTGATAGAGAACAGCCAGCGCGACATCAACATCGCCTTCGTCAACGAGCTGTCGAAAATCTTCACCCTCATGGGCATCGACACCTACGACGTGCTGGAGGCTGCGGGCACCAAGTGGAACTTCATAAAGATGAACCCCGGCCTGGTAGGAGGCCACTGCATATCGGTAGATCCCTACTATCTGGCGCAGTGCGCGCAACGGCTGGGCTACAACCCCGAAATCATCCTCGCCGGACGACGCATGAACGACGGCATGGGGGCCTACGTGGCGGGTCAGACCATCAAGCTGATGCTCAAGAAAGGTATCCAGGTGCTGGGGTCGAAAATAATCATCCTGGGGTTCACATTCAAGGAAAACTGCCCCGACGTACGCAACACGCGTGTCATCGACATCTACCGCGCCCTGCAGGAATACAGTGCCGACATTACGGTTTTCGACCCATGGGCGTCGCCCGAACGGGTGAAACACGAATATGGCATTGACATTGTCAACGAACTGCCCAACGACAAGTTCAGCGCTGCCATCGTGGCTGTGGCTCACCGCCAATTCCGCGAAATGGAGATAGACTTCGACAAACTGCTCGAAAAGAACCACGTAATCTTCGATGTCAAGGCCATCATGCCGAGAGAACTTGTGGACGGAAGATTGTGATTGTGTTATTGCTTGAGTGCTTGAGTAGCTACGCACTCAAGCACTCAAGCATTCAAACATTCAAGCATTCAACCACTCAACCACTCAACCACTCAACCACCATGCTAAAGAAAGCTACATTCTGGATAACGGTTATCGCATGTGCAATCGTGTGGACTGTCCTGATAGCCCACAACCGGCATGTGGGTTACTTCGACGCAGAGACCTCGGTATACCCTATGCAGCTACGCGACGACAGCAAGAACGCCACTGTCAATCCCTGCTTCAAACTGCGCCGCCTGCTCTCGTCCGACGACTTCAAAGAAAGCGTCATCCGCAACGCCGCCATAGCCGGACTTAATGGCGATTCGTACCATCGCATCGTCTATTTCCACGAGACCAACGACCACCAGATCCGCCTGCATGTCTATATGCGAGACTCGGCAGCAGCCCTCTCGCTATCATCACTCATACTGCAACAAATCGCGCAACAGCTGCCTCCAGTGGCTTGCCCCGCATCGCTTCATGAGGCCCCGGTGGCAGACTACATGCATGGCTGCACCTGCAGCGACACCGTTGCTGTCGACTGTTGCGAGATAACCGATTCGCCGCACATCGTCTGCTCGCCCTCCCCACTGCAACTGCCTCTGTTGTCGCTCCTCTCGCTCGTCTTCTCCTTCCTCACCATCGGTGCAATTGTTCAGCTATGGAAGTCAATAAGATCTTGACGCACCTCTATTCTCCCCTGATGGCAATCATCTGCCTGGCTCTGCTGTGTGGCCACACAGCACACGTCTCTGTTGTCACCATTTTCCATATCGCACTCGCTCTCGCCGCATTCCTCGCCCTGATATGCCGTTCCCCGCTCCCCCGCCTCTTCTACATCGTGGCAGCCTACTGCATCGTATATACAGTCTGGACACTATCCGCAGCCCTGCCATGGGATCCACCCCTAGACGGGAAGGATGCGGCAAGATTCCTCATGATTCCCATCCTTATCCTCGCACCACTGCGGCTCATGCTCATAGCGCCACGCAAAGCCCTGAAATGCTTTCTCTTCGTCAGCATCGCCTATCTGCTGTTTTGCCTCACAATCGGGGCTGTCGAGCACTTCATGGGGTGGCATCTGCCCACCTCGGCAGCATACGGTGCCGACACGGTAGCCCCACACCTCTCAACGGGCCTGTGCTATAACCCTAACGACTACTCGGTACTCCTCGTCATGTCGGCGCTCTACATCTTCGCGTACGCCACCCACTTCACCAGCCGACGGTGGCATCTCTGGGGAGGAACGCCACTGGCATTATGCCTTCTGCCGCTCGTATGGAACCGATGCTACACAGGTCTTGTCATCGTGGTCCTCATATTGCTGTTCTATCTTTCCAGACGTGTCAGGATAAGGAGAAAAACAGCCATATCCCTACTCATCGCCACCGCCATTCTGGCCACCTGTTTCATAGCCATCAAATGGGATATTATCGTCCCCCGCCTTCAAATCTACATTGCCAGCATCACCTCCCTCTACGACTCGTATGGCATAGGGTTCGGCCCCTGCGGCGACCGCCACTTCATGGCGGGACTCAACAACTACGACATCACACACGGACTTACCAACGCCCATTCCTATCTCCTGCAGCTGCTGCTCACCTCGGGGTTGCCGGTGTTTCTCCTTTACTGCCTTCTTATAGCATACACCATGAAATCAGCCTCCAGACAAGGTCGTGACCTCTTTTGGATCATGCCCATTCTCTATATCATGCTCCTCTTCTCACCTGCCTCTTCTCTATACCTTTGGGGGCATTACCTTTTCTTCGACGCTTTCCTCTGCTATGCGGCATATTCCGATGGAACGAAGATTAAAGATGTGACTGCGTAGCCATTCAAACACTCAAACACTCAAACACTCAAACATTCAAACATTCTATAAATGAATTTTGCACTTATCGGGGCTGCCGGATACATTGCCCCACGCCACCTGAAAGCCATCGCCGACACAGGCAACAACCTGCTGGCGGCCTACGACAAGTTCGACAGCGTCGGACGTCTCGACAGCTCGTTCCCCGACTGCTCTTTCTTCACCGAACAGGAGCAGTTCGACCGCTTCTGCTCGAAGCAACAGCGAACCGACAACCCACTCCATTGGCTCTCGATATGCACGCCCAACTATACTCACGACGCCTTCATCCGCTACGGGCTGCGCCTGGGCTGCAACGTGATATGCGAAAAACCACTGGTGCTGAACCCTTATAACATCGACAACCTCGTGGAGCTGGAACAAGAGACCGGGCATGAAGCTTACACCATACTCCAGCTGCGCCTTCATGACTCTATCGTGGCTCTTAAGAAAAAAGTTGATGAAGGGCCCAAAGATAAGGTCTACGACGTGGACCTCACCTACATCACCTCGCGCGGCAAATGGTACTACTCGTCGTGGAAGGGCGATGTGCACAAGAGCGGCGGCGTGGCCACCAATATCGGGGTGCATTTCTACGACATGCTACAGTGGATTTTCGGTCCCGTGCAGGAGAACATCGTCCACGTAATGAGTCACGACCGCGTCGCTGGATTCCTGCGACTGAAGAATGCTCGCGTACGCTATTTCCTCAGCATCAATGCCGCATGCCTACCCTCTAACGCCGTGCAGGGCGAAAAACGCACCTACCGCACCATCATGATTGACGGCGACGAATTCGAATTCAGCCAAGGCTTCACCGAACTGCATACCAAGAGCTACCAGGAGATA
>JAFSKP010000135.1 GCA_017448905.1 Bacteroidales bacterium
CAGCAAGCTGGAAGAAAACCAGATGGCTCTCGACAATGTCAAGCGAATCTTCGAAGGTCGTGGCTATGAGCTGACTCCTGTCAACCGGCTGCAGGCGTGGGTGCCGGAATGCTGCGAGGTACTGAACAACGACCTCGGCACAGCACCGTGCATGTGGTTCGAGAACGGAGAACGGAGAGCGGAGAACGTATTGGTGTCGCTTCCCGGTGTGCCGTTCGAGATGGAATGGCTTATGCGTAACCGAGTGATACCAAAGCTGAAAGAGCATTTCAAGACGGGTGCCATCGTCACGAAGAACATCCTTGTTCAGGGGATAGGGGAGAGCTTCCTCTCCGACCTCATCGAGCCTTGGGAGCAGACGCTGCCCAAGAACATGAGGCTTGCCTACCTGCCCTCCGCAGGGCTCACCAAGTTGCGTATCACAGCCTTCGGCGACAGCACGCAGGATGAAGGTGTGCTACATGAGCAGGTGACATCCCTCTTGCCAGGGCTCTACAGGCTATCCGGAGACTACATTGTGGGTGAGGACTGCGAAACCCTTGCCGAGCTGGTACATAAACGCTTGACGGAGGCGAATATGACGCTCGCTACGGCCGAAAGCTGCACAGGCGGAACTATTGCCAGCCGCCTGACGGCATTGCCGGGAGCGTCGGCATACTTCAAGGGCGGTGTGGTGGCCTATAGCAACGAGGTCAAGGAGTCGCATCTCGGCGTAAGGCATGAGACACTCGCTGCACATGGTGCCGTGAGCGAGGAGACTGTCCGCGAGATGGTGGAGGGCGTGCGCAAGCGGATGGATACCGACTATGCCATAGCAACCACAGGCGTCGCCGGTCCCGACGGTGGCACACCCGAAAAACCGGTAGGCACAGTGTGGATTGCCGTGGCATCACGCGAAAAAACCGTGGCACGGCTGCTGCAGTTCGGCGGCAACCGTCGTCAGCAGAACATCGACCGTTCCGTCAACCAGGCCTACGCCATGCTGATGAGGATGATTGTTTGATTGCTTGATTGCTTGAATGTTTGAATGTTTGAATGCTTGAATGTTTGATTGTTTGATTGCTTGAATGCTTGATTGCTTGATTGTTTGATTGCTTGATTGCTTGATTGCTTGATTGTTTGATTGCTTGATTGCTTGAATGTCCGTCAATAATCTCACTAATCACTAATCACTAATCACTAATCACAATTCACTAATCACTATTCACAATTCACTAATCACTAATCACAATTCACTAATCACTATTCACTATTCACTAATCACTATTCACAATTCACAATTCACTAATCACTAATCACTATCATCGATGCCTAAAGGATTAATCACCATAATGTTGCTGATTGTCAGTAATGTCTTCATGACTTTTGCCTGGTATGGCAACCTGAAGCTGACCCAGATGAAGATCAACGTCGACTGGCCGCTGATTCTCATCATCCTCTCGTCGTGGGGTATGGCTTTTTTCGAGTACTCGTTCATGATTCCCGCCAACCGGATAGGCTCGCAGATCAACGGCGGCCCTTTCTCGCTGATGCAGCTGAAAATCATTCAGGAAGTTGTGTCGCTGACCGTTTTCACGGTCATTGTGGCCACAGTCTTCAAAGGCGAGCCGATACGCTGGAACCACCTTGTGAGCTTCGTTTTCATACTGCTCGCTGTGGTTTTCGCATTCTGGCATCCCAGATGATGGCATGGATTGCCGTGATTTTTTGGAGACAGCATTTTCTCGGTGTTGTTTTCTTTTGAAAAAAAACTTTATATTTGCAGTGCTGTTAACAGTTGTCAAATGCTGATGAAAAGGTTGTGTAAATGGTTGATATTCCGAGTAATGCCTTTATTTTTCGCGGTATTGTGTGCGAAGGGCAGTGTCGCTCAATGCGACCTGCTTGTCAACATTCCGCTCTCCATTTGTGCCGGAGATTCGGCTTTTGTCACATTTGGATTCGACGATTTACATAATGTCAAGGTTCAGTGCCATCCAGCCTCCATGGGACACGGCGACCTGATTTTCCTCCCCGACGGTCACAACTGCCCGGGGACGGGTTGTGTGTATCATTCCGAAGTCGACTTCAGGGCGTTCGACCAAGGTGCGGTGATGACATCCGTCAACGATATCAAATACCTGAGGGTCAAAATCGAGCATTCGTATATCGGCGATCTTTATCTCGATTTGCGTTGCCCTGACGGCAGGAAAGTCGATTTGATGCGTTTCGGTGGCATCCTGAATACCGAGTGCGCGGACAATGTTCCCGTCGGGTCGCGTACGTGGTTGGAAGGCCAGAACAGAAGTCCTGGGTGTTTTTTCGGCCAGGCGAATGATGATTGTGGCAGCTATTGCGACCCTGATGCAGAGCACAACGAACCCGGGGTCGGCTGGAACTATTGCTGGAGCAACAACAACAACTCCGGATTCGTATACCCATCCGGTGACGGCATCATATACAGGTACGTGCAATCATTTTCATACTCCACTATCGTTGACTCGAGCAATGTCGGGAGCGGATACAATTTCTATCACCCTGACGAGAGTTTTTCCGGCCTTATCGGTTGTCCGCTGAATGGTGTCTGGTCCTTCGAGGCGATGGACGGCTTTGCAGAAGACAATGGCTACATCTTTGAGTGGGAACTGGCGTTCGACCCTTCGCTTTGCCGGACTTACGGATGCACGATGGATTCGTTCGTTGTGGATGGTGCCGGCGCTTACCGCGTCGACGACACCACCTTTTTCCTTACATTCGATACGAGCCTTGTAGAAGACACTACCGTCTGCTACCGCTTTGAGGCCTCCGACGATTGCGGCAACCATTTCGACACGACGGTCTGTGTCACCTTCCACCCCCTTCACCGTGGTCCCTTTTTTGACACGGTAGTGGAAAACATGTTGCCATATGAATACAACCAGCACCTCTTCGAGTACAGCGTGTCGGACTATGTCTTTGTCTTGCAGGACGCTTACGGGTGCGACAGCACTGTCGACTATTACCTTACGGTCTGGCCCAACGTGACTACGAGGAAGGACACCCTGGTTTGCGGCGACGTGTTCCCCTTGACGTGGGAAGACTATCTCTTCGAGTACCCCCAAATTGCCACAATCCGACTGCTGACGAGCCATGGGTCCGACAGCACGGTGATACTGACCCTTACGGCGGAGGGCATTGACACAGTACACCAGTACGTCTATCTGTGCCATGGCTCGTCATATACCTGGATTGACGGCAACACCTACTATGTGGGCCAGCCCTCGCCTGTATACAACCAGCCTACATCGAACAATTGCGATTCGATCTATCAGCTGCATCTGGACAACACACCGGCACCTTTCGAGATGAAGGTCAGCGCCCAGCCCAATCCAGCCTCGTTCGACGACAACGAGGTGCATCTTCGCGACCTGTCAGGAGGTGCAAGCCGCACTTGGTCGTTCCTCGACCGCGTTGACACATCGCGTCATTGCAGCTTTCCTTTCCCCGTATGGGATGATTCCGTCGAGGTATACGTTGTCGGGACAGACAGATATGGCTGTTCAGACAGCGCCAGAGTGGTGGTGTGGGGCGACTTTGCAACCGTGTGGGTTCCGAACGTCTTCACCCCCGACGAGCAAAGCAACCGGCTTTTCTCTGTCTACGGACACCAACTGCTGTCCGGGACGGTGTCGGTATTCACGCGTAGCGGCCTCAAGGTCATAGAGTTCGATGCCTTGGGCGGCAGCTGGGACGGCACAAAGGATGGCGTGCCATGCCCCCAGGGAACCTACGTATGGAAAATGGCCTACACCACCGAGCGAAACTCAAGTATCACAAAGGTGCGGATGGGTACGGTCACACTGCTGAGATAATCTTTTGCTTTACAACATCCTATTAATACCTCAACACATTAATTCAATAACACATTCGATTCAGGATCCCGACTGGAAGCGGGCATTGTGCGACTTCCGGAGCTACATGAAGCTCGAACGTCAGCTGTCGGACAATTCCGTCGATGCCTATCTGCGCGATGTTTCGCATCTGGCGAAGTATGCCATTCCGCTCTCGGTGTCGCCGACGGAGGTTACACTCGACCATCTGCGAGGCCTTGTGGCCGAGTTGCACGATGCCGGTGTCGCACTCGCCACGCAGTGCCGAATCATTAGCGGCTTGCGTACTTTCTACCGCATGATGCTCATCGAAGATGCCGTCGATGCCAACCCTGCCGAGCTGCTTGAGATGCCGCGCTCGTCGCGCCACCTGCCCGACGTGCTCACCGACGACGAGGTTGACGCCATCATCGCCACCTTCGACCTCAGCTTCCCCGACCAGGCCCGCAACCGCGTCATCGTCGAGGTGCTCTACGGTTGCGGCCTCCGTGTCTCGGAGCTCTGCGGGCTGCACCTCTCCGACATCTATGCCGACGACGAGTTCCTGCTCGTCACCGGTAAGGGCGACAAGCAGCGCTGGGTGCCCATCAACAGTGTGGCCCTCGAACTGACGTTGCAGTACATAGACACCATCCGCAGCCACCAGAAGATACGTCATGGCGAGGAGGACTACGTCTTCATCAACCGCTTGGGTACCCACCTCTCCCGCAACTACGTCTTCATGTTCCTGAAAGCGGCAGTGGAGAAAGCAGGGATAAAGAAGACCATCTCGCCACACTCTTTGCGCCACAGCTTCGCCACCGAGCTGGTGACCAACGGCGCCGACCTCCGTGCTGTGCAGGAGATGCTCGGACACGAGAAGATAAGCACCACCGAGATTTACACCCACCTCTCGCACCAGTACCTCCGCGACACCATCACGACGTACCATCCGCACTACAGGAAATAATAATTTCGTGACAAAATTTTTTTTTGTATCTTTGCAACATGATAATATGTTGATGCGTACATGTAAAATATTGTCTTCCATTGTGGTATGGTTTGTGGTGCTGTCTGGTTGCATTCAGGGGCAATCTATCGTGTCGATGACGATGCCAAATACGATATGCTATGGTGATACGGTGTATGTCACTATGGGAGAGAGCACTGATGACAATATCATAATCACCTACCCGGAGGTGTCGCTGGGTCATGCCGATACGCTGTTCCTTCCCGATGGTGTTGAATGCGGCAGCTTGGGATGTTCGTATGTGTCGTCAGTACTTTTCGAAGGCTATGAAGAAGGTGCGACAGTGACTTCAGGTCAGACGGTTAAATATCTGAGAATAAATATAGAGCATTCATACGTTGGAGATTTGTTCATCAGAGTCCGTTGTCCAAACAACCAGGATGCCGTAGTGCTGAGATTCGGCGGAGCTCCCACTTCGGATTGCGTGCAGTCAATCCCCGCGACGGCGATGGGCTGGTTGACTGGAGCGAATGTAAGTACAGGCTCGAAGCTTGGTAGTTGCATGGCCTCAATAGATGGCAGCCACCCCTGCGATCCCGACAGACCGCTCAATGCTCCGGGAACGGGGTGGAACTACTGTTGGAGCAACAATACAACTTCAGGCTACAGTTACGCCTCGGGCGATGGGATCTTCTACCGCAATGGGCATAGTACGAATAATATAATGGACAGCAGCGACGTGGAGCAGCGAAGCAATTTTTATCATCCTGACGAGGACTTTTCGTCACTCGTGGGATGTCAGCTGAACGGTGAATGGTCTGTAGAGGTGATGGATGGATGGGGTGGCGACAACGGCTATATTTTCGGATGGGAAATAGCGTTGGATGCCTCCCTGCTGCCCGGAAGGTCTTGTGTCTACAACAATTTTTCGGCATCAGGCCGAGGCGTCACGCAAGTCGACAGCAACCGCTTTATGCTTTATATGCCGGCAGCAGGGAGACAGCACGACACGACTGTCTGTTACCGTTTTGAGGCCAGGGACACCTGCGGACGAGTGCTTGACACCGTAGCCTGCGTCACCTACCGGGCTTCGCGTCATACCACGGTAAACAGGGAATGCGTCGAGAACCAGTTGCCCTACAGGTATCTGTCTTATCTCTTTGCGGACAGCGTCACCGATAGCCTGCTGCATTTTGTAGACTATAAGGGTTGCGACAGCATTGTCCATTTCAACCTGTGGGTGTGGAGGAACAGCACTACGGAGTTGGACACGACGATTTGCGATGGCCGGTTCCCGTTGGAATGGCACGGTCTGACGTTCGACACTATGGAGACGCATGCAGTCACGCTACAGGACAGTCATGGGGCCGACAGTACGCTTGTCTGCACAGTCGGGATGGAATCACGCGACACGACAGTGGTCTTTGCACGTGTCTGCAACGGCGCTCCCTACAGGTGGATTGACGGGGTGACATACTATGAGGAGACTGACGAACCGTGCTATACAATCGTCACCGATGGAATATGTGACTCGGTGTTGCGGCTGCACCTGCTCAACAGCGACAATCCATACATGGCAAAGATAGACGCCGTGCCCAATCCAGTCACTGCCGACAATCTGACTGTCACGCTCACCGACCACTCGAACAGCGTTTACCGCTCATGGAATTACTTGGGCAATATAGACACGGCACGCCATACCACTTTCGTATATCCCTTTGAGAATGACTCGGTGATGGTTCTTTTTTCGGCTGCCGATGCTTTCGGATGCAAGGACACTGCCAGTGTGACAGTTTACAAGGACATGGCTTTGATATGGGCACCGACGGCCTTCACACCCGACGAGCAGAGCAACAGGTTCTTTGCCATTGTCTCCAACGGAGTTATGGAAGGAACGGTGACGGTCTATACGCGCAGCGGTCTCCTTGTGACCTCTTTCGACTTGCTGACAGGCTCATGGGACGGGAGATGGAACGGGAGCCTTTGTCCACAGGGCAGCTATGTATGGCACCTGACCTATCGCGGCGAGCGTAACGCCAACAATGTGCGTGAAGTCCGTGGCATTGTGACATTGTTGCGATAATGGTGACCGAAATCCAATCTGTTTTAGTATTTTTGCATTTGCATTTAATACCTGTTTTTTGCAATGGAAGAGAACGAAAAAGATATATTACAGGAAGTTACAAACAAGGAGTATGAGTTTGGCTTCACTACCGATATTGCTACGGAGACCATCCGCAAGGGTCTGGACGAGGAGGTTGTCCGCCTGATTTCGCAAAAGAAAGGCGAGCCGGAGTGGCTGCTCGACTTCAGGCTGAAGGCTTTCCGCCGCTGGCAGACCATGGAGGAGCCCGACTGGGCGCATCTGACCTACGAGAAGCCCAAGTACCAGGAGATTATCTACTATGCAGCCCCCAAGCAGCAGCCGAAGAAGTCGATGGACGAGGTAGACCCTGAGTTGCTTGCCACCTTCGACAAGCTGGGCATCCCCCTGCGCGAGCGCGAAGCCTTGGCGGGCGTGGCATACGACGCTATCATGGACTCCGTGAGCGTCAAGACCACCTCGCAGAAGATGCTCGAGGAGAAGGGCATCATCTTCTGCCCCATCAGCGAGGCTGTCCAGCGTTATCCGGAGCTCGTCAAGCAATACCTGGGCAGCGTCGTCCCCAGCAGCGATAACTTCTTTGCCGCCCTCAACTCGGCAGTCTTCAGCGACGGCTCCTTCTGCTACATCCCCAAGGGAGTCCGCTGCCCCATCGAGCTCAGCAGCTATTTCCGCATCAATGCCAAGGGTACAGGCCAGTTCGAGCGTACCCTTATCGTCGCCGACGAGGGGGCATACGTCAGCTATATGGAAGGCTGCACCGCTCCGCAGCGCGACGAGAACCAGCTTCATGCCGCCATAGTGGAGATTATCGCCCTCAAGGACGCCGAGGTGAAGTACAGCACCGTGCAGAACTGGTATCCCGGCGACAAGGAGGGCAGGGGAGGCATCTATAATTTCGTTACCAAGCGTGGCATCTGCAAAGGCTCGCATTCCAAAATCAGCTGGACGCAGGTGGAGACCGGCAGCGCCGTCACCTGGAAGTACCCCAGCTGCATACTGCAGGGCGACGACTCGACGGCGGAGTTCTACAGCGTCGCCGTCACCAACAACTACCAGCAGGCCGACACCGGCACCAAGATGATTCATATCGGCAAGAACACCCACAGCACCATCATGAGCAAGGGCATCAGTGCCGGCCACAGCCAGAACGGCTACCGCGGCCTAGTGCAGGTGGCCAAGAGTGCCGAGGGAGCCCGCAACTACTCGCAGTGCGACTCGTTGCTGTTGGGCGACAAGTGCGGGGCCCACACCTGGCCCTACGTCAAGTGCAACAACAGCAGCGCCACCCTCGAACATGAAGCTACCACCAGCAAAATCAGCGAAGACCAGCTCTTCTACTGCCAGCAGCGCGGCATCTCGCCCGAAAGTGCCGTGGGCCTCATCGTCAACGGCTACGCCAAGGATGTGCTGAAGAAGCTGCCCATGGAGTTCGCTGTCGAGGCACAGAAGCTGCTCAGCGTCAGCCTAGAAGGAAGCGTAGGATGATTGTTAGAATGTGATATTGCTTGATTGTTTGAGTGCTATGCAATCAAAAACAATCAATCTAAAGAATAGAATTAAGGCATGAAACAGGATGATGTTATAAAAGGAATATATGATGTCGTGCCAGGCGAGGTGTTGTTGCGTCTGGAGCCAGCCAAGGAGATGGTTGCGTCTATCGGGAGAAAAGCGATTGGCTAAATATAAAGGCTGTTAATCTTGTTGCTATTTTGAAACATGCACCAAAAGCTTACGACAGAGGAGATGCACCGCATGACGGTGGAGGAGTTTCGCGAGAGCGAGAAGCTGCCGCTCGTCGTGGTGCTCGACAATGTGCGGAGCTTGAACAATATAGGTTCCGTATTCCGCACCAGCGACGCTTTCCGGGTGGAACGTATCTGTCTCTGCGGCATCACCGCCACGCCGCCGCATCGCGAGATCCACAAAACCGCCTTGGGTGCAGAGGATTCGGTAGAATGGTCTTACCATGAAGATACCGTCGAATGTGTGAAAAAACTGAAAGAACAGGGTTTCAGTATCTATGCTGTCGAGTTGGCGCACAATAGCATCAAGCTCGGAGATCCAGAATTCAAAATTTGGAATTCAAAACTGGCATTGGTTTTTGGCAACGAGATAGACGGAGTACAGGAAGAGGTGATGGCAATGTGCGACGGCTTCCTCGAGATACCGCAACATGGTACAAAGCACTCGCTCAATGTGAGCTGCGCTGCCGCCATAGCTATTTGGGAAATGACAAAACAATTGAAAACAGATAGTTGAAAATAACCTAGAGAATCTAGAGAATCTAGAAAAACGCCACACAAATTATGACAAAAGAGGAAAGAACAGAGAGAGCCAAGAGCCTTCACAGGCAAGGCTGCAACTGCTGCCAGGCGGTGGTGATGGCCTATGCCGACAAGCTCCCCATCGCGCCAGAACATGCCATGGATGTGGCCGCTCCCTTCGGTCGCGGCCTTGCCGGCACACGCGAGGTCTGCGGCTGCGTCAGCGGCATGGCCATGGTGTGCGGCCTCACGGGCCATGCGGGCGACACGCGCGATTTGATAGAGCAGTTCCGTGCCGAGAACGGCGACATCGTCTGTGGCCGACTGCTGCAGATGGGCAAGAAACCCTGCAACGAGCTGGTAGGCTATGCTGCCGGACTGCTGAATACGGTATGCCATGATTGAGAATGAGATAATAGAAAAGATGCGCCATTGTTTCGGCATCCCCGACGAGGAGCCGATGGCGTGGGGCATCATCGAGGAGAGCCATGACGCTTTCACAGAAAGCCTGCGGCCGGCATTGTTGCTGGAAGATGGCAAGTTGGCTCTCGATATCCTGCAACGCCGTTTTTACACATCATCCCAGGTGCTGTCATTCAGCCGCAAGCTCCATCCTGCCCATTGCGACGCCGCCGACGAGACGATAGTGCTAAGCAGCGACGACAACTACCGGTGCGAGTTGACGATGCAGGAGGTGTGGGAGACTCTCTTCGTGTCGCGTTATAATGATGAATTGGTGCAACGCGTCAGAGCCGGCGGGAGGGTGCTTTAGTTTTTCAGACTTGTATGCAAAAAAAGCGAAAAATAATCAACGACCCCGTCTATGACGGATTCCTCAGCATCGACGACCCGCTGCTGCTCTCCGTCATAGACCATCCTTTCTTCCAACGCCAACGCCGCATCAGGCAGCTGGGACTCACCTGCCTGGTCTATCCGGGAGCCATGCACACACGCTTCAGCCACATGCTCGGGGCGTTGAATCTTATGTGCCGCGCCCTCGACGTGCTGCGGCAGAAAGGCATAGAGATAACCGACGAGGAATGCCGCGGCGCCAAGCTTGCCATACTGCTGCACGACGTCGGACACGGTCCCTTCTCGCACACTTCGGAGCACGTACTCGTCGACATCTCTCACGAGGAGATTACCCTCCGCATGATGCAGCAGATTGACCGTGAGATGGATGGCGCGTTGCGGACGGCCATAGCGATATTCAAGAACGACTATCCGAAGCATTTCCTGCACCAGCTCGTCTCGTCGCAGCTCGACATGGACCGCCTCGACTACCTGGGGCGCGACAGCTTCTTCACCGGCGTCAGCGAGGGCATCGTCGGCACCGACCGCATCATCTCGATGCTCAACGTCCACGACGACGAACTTGTGGTCGACGAGAAGGGCATCTACAGTGTCGAGAAATTCATCGTCAGCCGTCGTCTTATGTATTGGCAAGTCTATATGCACAAGACGGTTATCGCCGCCGACAACCTCTTGTATGCCATCATCAAGCGTGCCCGCGAACTTGACCCTTCGTTCTTTGCCATGGATCCGTCGGAGACGGACTTCCTGTGGCGTTTTGCCGAGATCGACGACGACGACATCATGGTTGCCATCAAGCGGCTTTCGCATTCCGGCGACCCGTTGCTTGCCACGCTCTCCGCCGACCTGCTCTGCCGTCGGCTGCCGGCCATACGTATCGACAACAACAAGGAGGTGATAGAGGAAATGGCGCGACAGCTCAACGATGAAAATCAACAGTTCAACAAATCAACAAATCAACAATTCAACATGCCCGTCACAACAGGTGTGCTACGCAACCGTTCGTACGATTTCGACGACTTGGAAATCAAGGTGCTATACAAAGACGGACGCTGTATCCCAATCTCGGAGGCAAGCGACCAGCTCGACCATCATTTCCTGCAAAAAACCGTGACAAAGTACTTCGTATGCTTCCCAAAAGAAGTCAAAACCACACTATAACACACTCAAGCACTCAAGCACTCAAGCACTCAAGCAATCAAGCAATCAAACACTCAAGCAATCAAGCACTCAAGCAATCAAACACTCAAGCAATCAAGCAATCAAGCAATCAAGCACTCAAGCAC
>JAFSKP010000136.1 GCA_017448905.1 Bacteroidales bacterium
CGGGGTCAAAAAGGGTACGGCTATCCGCGCGTTCCCCCAACAGCAATGCCAACGCTCCGAGCATGATACTCTTGCCAGCACCCGTTTCGCCGGTTATGGCCACAAATCCGCTGTCGAAGCCAATGTCGCTACGCTCAATGAGCGCATAGTTTTCTATATGTAAAGATTTTAACAAACCGGGTTGTTTTTTATGTTGTATAAGTGGAGTTTAAGGTTTAGAGTTTAAGGTTTAAGGTTTAAGGTTTAAGGTTTAAGGTTTAAGGTTTAAGGTTTAAGGTTTAAGGTTTAAGGTTTAAGGTTTAGAGTTTAAGGTTTAAGGTTTAGAGTTTAAGGTTTAAAGTTTAAAGCTTAAAGATTTATATCACTTGTTATCAATAAGATAACTAAAAATATTACAACAACTTATTTTTTAAACGTTACTAACCGTGAGCAGCTATCAGAATAACCGTTGTTTTCATGCCAGCATGGGAGCGATACGCTGAAGTGCATTGACGAGGCAGTCTACCTCGTCCTTTGTATTGTATATTGCGAAAGATGCACGGACTGTGCCAGGTATGCCATAGCGAGTCATGACAGGTTGCGTACAGTGGTGCCCTGTGCGGACGGCAATACCGAGTTTGTCGAGCAAAGTGCCCACATCGTATGGATGCGAGCTGCCTATCAGAAACGAAAGTACTGAAGTCTTCATAGGTGCCGTACCGTATACGCGCAGCCCGTCGACCTCCATAAGCCGACGGGTGGCATATTCCGTCAATTCCCTTTCATGGCTCGCAATGTTGTCCAGTCCTAGGTCCTGCATGAAGCCGATGGCGGTGTCCAGACCCAACACATCGCCCACAGATGGCGTTCCGGCCTCGAACTTGAACGGGAGTTCGTTGTAAGTGGTCACTTCGAAGGAGACATCCTTAATCATCTCGCCACCGCCCTGGTAAGGAGGCAACTCTTCCAGGATTTCTTCGCGTCCATACATCACGCCCACGCCCATGGGACCGTACATCTTGTGGCCCGAGAAGCAATAGAAGTCGCACCCTATCGCCTGCACGTCGACGGCCATGTGCGAGATGGCCTGTGCCCCATCGACAAGGACGGGTACACCACGGCTGTGGGCGATATCAACAATCTCCCGAACCGGATTGACGGTGCCGAGAGTGTTGCTGACATGCGTCACCGCCACTATGCGAGTGTGTTCATTGAGGAGACTGCGGAAAGCCTCGAGGTCAAGTACACCGTCGTCACCGAAAGGAATCACACGCAGCCTGGCGCCCTTGCGTCCGCAAGCCAGCTGCCACGGCACGATGTTGCTATGGTGTTCCATGCCCGACACGACAACCTCGTCGCCCTCACCGAGATAACGTTCCCCAAACGAGGAGGCTACAAGGTTGATACTCTCCGTGGTGCCACGTGTGAAGACTATCTCATGGCTGTGGCGCGCCCCGATGAAATGTTGGACAGTGCGACGTGTCTGCTCGTATTCGTCGGTGGCTTTTGCCGCCAGGAAGTGTGCGCCACGGTGTATGTTGCTGTTGATAGTCGTATAGTAGCGTCTCAAGGTCTCAATCACCGACAACGGTTTCTGGGTCGTTGCCGCGTTGTCGAAGTAGACCAGCGGATGCCCGTAGACCTGTTGTTCCAATATGGGGAACTGCGAACGTATATCCATTCTTTATTAAACTGTTTGCCTGTATTTGATAAACATCACGACGAGATAAGCGATAATGATCAGCAGGGCGATGTAGAACGCCCAGCTGCACCCCGCTTTCGGCAAAGGCCGTTCCTTGCGGCGCAGCAGGCTCTGCCAATCGACCCCATGTTGCTTCTCGTCGCCCATTATTCCTGTTTTTTGTTTTTCTTCCGCACAATGGCACGAATGACTATGTACACCATCGCCAAAAAGAAGATAACTATTATGACCTTAGACAGAATGCCGCTGTACTTGTAGACGAATTCCATGCCTCCCGCTTTTACTGCCATATAGCCGAGCAGAGCCAACACACAGTTCCATACCGCCGCACCGAGAGTAGTATAGAGGGTAAAAGTAGTCACCTTCATCTTCGAAAGGCCTGCGGGGATGGATATCAGCTGGCGGATGACAGGTATCAGCCTGCCCACCAGCGTGCTGACAGCACCATGGTCGTTGAAATACTGTTCGGCGCGTTCCATTTTCTCGCCCGAAAGGCGCAAGGCGTGACCCATCTTGCTGTCGACAAACTTATATATGATGGGGCGTCCGAGCCATCGCGACAGGAAATAGTTGATATACGCGCCCAAAAGAGCCCCGAGAGTGCCGACGAGTACAATAATCCATATCTTCATGTCGTTGGGGCGTTCCGGGTCGGCGGCTACCATCACCGCAGGCGGTATCACTATCTCGCTGGGGAACGGCACGAAGGAGCTCTCGACGGTCATCAGCACTCCGACGGCTGTGTAGTCGATATGCTGGCTGTACCAGTGGACAACATTCGCCACCCACCCGTGGTAGTGGCTGTCGGCGGAGGTGATTTCCGTCTCGATAGCATCGGCTCCATCGACAGCGACATCCTGGACTGCGAATGCGTGAGTACTGGTCAGGACAAGGATGAAAAGGATGAAAAGTCGTATCGGTTTCATATCTTCTGTTTTTTCGGTCTATTCTTCTTTTGAATGCGAGTAGATGATATTCATCACTTCGGGGTCGTTCTTGAGTTCCGGAACATAATCCAGCAGTTCCTGCGTACCTTCGGCATTTTCATAGATACAGGCTCTCACAGCATTATAGAGCATATTGCGGCGACCTGTCAGATAGTAGCACAGCGCCAGTCTCTTATTGAACTCCATCACCATCTCGCAGTCGGGCAGACCTTTGTTGAGTCCTTCGATGGCCTCCTCGAAGTTCCTGCGCATAATGTTATAGTCGGCGTAAGCCAACCAGCCCTGCTCGAAGTCGGCATAATGCTGCGTGGCGACAGCGAAGACCTTGTCGGCATTCTCGTAGTCGCCGCTGTCGGCATATACCAGAGCCAGGGTTGTCAAGTAGATGGGCGAATCGGGTTCAATGTCGATGGCTTTTTGGGCACATTCTATTGCGTCGTTGAAGTCGAGAGTCTGCGTATAGCAGGCCGCCATCGAATACCAGGCATCGGCATAGAACGGGTCTTCCTTGGTTGCCTTGCGGTAATAGCTGATAGCAGAATACTGATTGTTCTGAAAACGGAAAAGCTCACCTATCTGATAATACACCAAGGCTTTGTCCTCGGTATGCTCTGCCGCCTCATGGAGGGCTTCCACTGCAGCCTTATAGTCGCCAAGAGCCTGGTGACATGTCGACATACGTGTATAGGCATAGTAATAATCCGCATCGATGGCTATGGCAAATTGATAAGCATCGATAGCTTTCTCGAAGAGCATGGCAGCAGCATAGCCCTCGGCAAGACAGAACCATCCCACCGCCGAGTAGGGATGTTCCTCGACGAAACGCCTGTAATAGTCTATCCATTTGTCGATGAGTCCATCATCTTCATAGCAGTTTGCGAGCTCATAGAGCGAATGTTCATCATCAGGCTTTGCCTTCAACGCCTTGCGGTAATAGTTGCGGGCATCCTGCCGACGGTCCATTTTGACATACTCGTCGGCGATGTTTCCATAGATGATGCCGAGTTCATAGCCGTCGGCGGCAGCCTTGTTGTAGTACTGGATAGCTTTGCGGGGTTGATCGAGTGCACTCATCACGACGCCCAGAGCATAGAGGACATCCGTGTCGTCGGGCTGGATACGTTCCAGCTGTTTCAGAATAGTGAAAGCATCATTATACTGTTCCTTGAAGCAGAGCAGATGTGCGCGCCGTAGTTTTATCTCGTTGGAGGTGGGGAAAAGGTACTCTCCGTGTCTCACTGACTTCTCTATCATCTCTCCGTCATAACTGTCGAGGTAGAAATCAATGATTGTCTCCATCTCGTCAAGGTCGAAATAGCGGCGTTCACCTTGACGTTCCATTCGCTCGAAGTCCAAGACGAGCTGCCTGACGTCGTTTTCGTAGTTTTTAAACCTGTCTTTATTCCTCTTTTGCATACACAACAGAATGGTTGCCACAGCCTTACAAAGAAAAATAGCTGCAGCGGCAAACGACAAAGATACATATTATTTCAGAATCAGGACATCTACGAAACCATATCTTTTCATCAGTCTTTTCAACAGGATAGCACTTCGACGGCGAGGATGTAGCCCTGGAGGCCAAGGCCGCAAACCATGCCACGGCATGCTGATGTTACCAAAGAGTGGTGGCGGTACTCCTCGCGGGCGAAGATATTGCTGATATGAACCTCGATAGCAGGGGCTGGCACGGCAGCTATGGCATCACGGAGCGCCACACTGGTATGGCTGTAGCCGCCCAGATTGACAATCAGCCCGTCGGCAGCGAAACCGCGCAGCTGTATCTCGTTGATGAGTTCGCCCTCAACATTGCTTTGGAAGTAGCTCAACCCTATGTCGGGGAAACGTCTGCGAAGTTCCTCCACGAGCTCTTCCATTGTCATGGTTCCGTAGGCCTCAGGTTCGCGACGCCCAGTGAGGTTGAGGTTAGGGCCGTTGATAATAGCAATCTTTTTCATCTTGGAAAAGATGAAAGCCGCCCACAACGATGGGGCGGCTTTCGTTATTTGAAAAGTTTGACGGGCAGGATTAGATGATACCCTGAGCAACCATGGCGTTGGCGACGCGCATGAAGCCAGCGATGTTGGCACCCTTCACGTAGTTGATGGTACCGTCAGCCTGGCGACCGTGTTCGACGCACATGTCATAGATGTTGTTCATGATGGTGTGGAGGTTCTTGTCGACCTCTTCAGCTGTCCAGTTGCGGTGTTCGGCGTTCTGGCAGATTTCGAGACCCGAGGTGGCAACACCACCGGCGTTGACAGCCTTACCGGGGCCGAAAGGAACCTTGGCGGCCTGGATAGCGGCAATAGCGCCGGGCTGGCAGCCCATGTTGGAGACCTCAGCAACATATTTCACACCGTTGGCGAGGAGTTCCTTGGCATCCTCTTCGGCGAGCTCGTTCTGGAAGGCACAGGGGCATGCGATGTCGCACTTCACGCTCCAGGCTTTCTTGCCGGCGGTGAACTTGGCCTGGCCGGGGAACTTGTCGGCCATATCCTGAACCTTGTTGCGGTTGGAGGCACGCATGACGAGCATGTAGTCGATCATCTCCTTGGTGATGCCGTCAGCGATTTCGCAGACGCCGTCGGGACCGCTGATGGCGACGACCTTGGCACCAAGCTCGGTGGCCTTGATGGCAGCACCCCAAGCCACGTTGCCGAAGCCGGAGAGGGCGATACGCTTGCCTTCCATCTTGTCGCCTTTCTCTTTCACCATGCGCTCGACATAGTAGA
>JAFSKP010000020.1 GCA_017448905.1 Bacteroidales bacterium
GACCGCTACCGCCGTCACTGGCCCTATCTCCGCGACCGCCGCATCGACAGCTACGCACCTATCCTCAACCGCTACATCGATAACTGATTGCTTGAATGCTTGATTGCATTATTGCTTGAGTGCTACGCAATCAGACATTCAAGCAATCAGACATTCAAGCATTCAAGCAGTCAAGCAATCAAGCATTCAAGCAATCAAGCATTTAAGCATTCAAGCATTCAAGCATTCAAGCAATCAAGCAATCAAGCATTCAAGCATTCAAGCATTCAAGCATTTAATCATTCAAGCATTCAACCATGACACCCAAAGACCGCGGTTTCTATATGCCGGCAGAATGGGAAAAGCACGAGGCCACATGGCTCAGCTACCCACACAACGAAGACTCCTGGCCGGGGAAAATCGAGACCATCTTCCCTTCATATCACCTCTTCATCAAGACCTTGACAGAGGTAGAGACTGTCCACATCAACGTGCAGGACGAAGCGATGGAGAACCATGTCCGTCAGGCTCTCAAGGAGATTGGAGCCTTTATGGTCAACGTAGAGTTTCACCGTTTCCCCACCAACGATGCCTGGTGCCGCGACCACGGTCCGGCGTTCCTGCTCAACCGGAGAGACGCGGGGATGCGGGCGTTGGTCAACTGGAACCACAACGCCTGGGGCGGAAAATATCCCTACGAGCTTGACACAGAGATTCCTGTCCGCATTGCCGAGTACCTGGGGATGACCATGTTCGAGCCTCATATCGTCATGGAGGGTGGCTCTATCGACGTCAACGGCAAGGGCGACCTGCTGACGACGACGTCGTGTCTCCTCAACCCGAACAGGAACGCGCACCTGAAACAAGGTCAGATAGAGGACTACCTTCGGGGCTACTATGGCGTCGACAACATCATCTGGCTGGGCGACGGCATCGTGGGCGACGACACCGACGGTCATGTCGACGACCTGAGCCGTTTCGTCGACGATGACATCATCGTCACCGCCGTCGAGGAAGACAAGAACGACGAGAACTACGCACCGCTGCAGGCGAACCTCAAGACGCTCAACAGCTGCCGACTGGCAGACGGCAAGCAGCCCACGGTGGTGGAGCTTCCGATGCCGTCGGCGGTGGTCTGGGAGGGTCAGCGACTGCCGGCCTCATACGCAAACTTCTACATCTGCAACGGACTAGTCATCTTCCCCACCTACAAGTGCGACAACGACACGAGAGCGGCATACGTCCTCGAGGAATGCTTCCCGAACCGCGAGATTGTGGGCATCGACAGCACGGACATCATCTGGGGGTTGGGGTCGTTCCACTGCCTCAGCCAGCAGATGCCGTTGTAAATACTTGATTGCATGATTGTCTGTTACATAAACATGACGTAATAAATCGGCAGGTAGGTGATGTTATTCTCCGTACGGGTGTTTCCTTCATTCGCCAGCACTATTGCAGACTTTATCTTGTAATCCGGATTGTTGACAAAACGGTCGAGGGCACGGTGGAGGGAATAGTCCTTGCCTGATTTCACCTCTATCGGCAGGACGGCGAGACTATCATAGTCATCAATCAGGAAGTCGACCTCTCCTTTCTGCTTGTTGTCGTAGTAGAAGAGGTGATGTCCGTGTGTCCGAAGCTCGGATGCTACCACGGTTTCATATACCGCTCCAAGGTTCACACTCACACGGTCGTCCTTGACAGCCATAACATTGTCGTTGAAAAGCACATATGACAACAGTCCCACATCGTTAAGGTAGAGCTTCAAAAGGTTTTTCTTTGCAGAACTAATCAGTGGGAATGTCGGATTTGAGATTGCGCGGACTTCGAGTGCCACTCCGGAGCTGATGAGATACTCGATGTCGTCTTCGTAATCACGGGAGGCCTTGCCCCGTTTGTCTTCAACTTCATTGAAGCGAAGCCGCTTCTTGCGGTTCTCCATATTGGAGGGTATCAAATCGTAGATGCGGCGAATCTGTAGTTTTTCCTCCATGCTGTATTGCGAGGCATCTTCCTTGTAAAGGTTATGAATCTCTTCATGTACCTTGCGGACGCGGTAGATGTTTTGCGTGTCAAGATAGGTGTTCACGGCCTGCGGCAAGCCACCTATCAGCAGAAAGGTCTTGAATAAATCCAGCATGTGACGGTGCATGAAGTCGTCGGCACTCTGACGGTTCAAAAATCTTGCACGCATGTTTGCAATGGCATCGTCGCCGACGCCATTAGCCCAAAGGAACTCCTCGAAGTCGAGAGGATACAGATGCTCCGTCTGTATACGTCCACCTGGGATGGAAAGGGTCTTATGCATTGTGATGCCTAGCAGTGAACCGCTGACAATATAGGTAAACCTTCCGTCGTCGCACAAAAACTTCAGCAGGGTGAGCATTCGTGGATAGGCTTGTATCTCGTCAAGGAAGACCAATGTGTTGTCTTTCGTCCCGAGCTTTCTCCCTGCCACTGTGCTTAAGCGTATATAGAAATCTTCCACACCACTTACATCTGCAAATATTCGTTTCCCGTCTCTGTCGTCAATCATATTAATTTCGACATAATTAGAAAAATTGGCACGACCCTCATGGCGTATGATATACGATTTCCCCACCTGCCGTGCACCGTCGACAATAAGTATCTTATTTCTATCCGATTTAAAATACTCTTTCAGTGTTTGTTGTATTTTTCTTTTCAGCATAATGAAGTATTATTTGCCAATGCAAAAATACAACTTTTTCCGTTTTTTTAGAGGCTGTTTTTACAACTTTTTCCGTTTTTTAGAGGCTGTTTTTACAACTTTTTCCGTTTTTTAGAGGCTGTTTCTACAACTTTTTCCGTTTTTTTAGAGGCTGTTTTTACAACTTTTTCCATTTTTTGGAGGCTGTTTTTACAACTTTTTCCATTTTTTGGAGGCTGTTTTTACAACTTTTTCCATTTTTTGGAGGCTGTATTTACAACTTTTTCCAATTTTTTTTGGAGGCTATTGCACCAGCTTGAGAGGTGGACTGCACTTCAAAAAGCCGTAATTCCAAACCGCACTGTCGAGGCCTCGTCGCCAACATCGATTGTCACGGGCGAGCCCATGACAAGGGGGCTGTTCACACTGCCATGGCCTGCAGGGAAGCCGCAGAGAAGTGGGATGCCGTAACTTGCAATCCGCTGGCGGAGCATGGATTCGACGCTCTGACCGGTGAACTCGTTTCCACAGTCGGTGAACTCGCCCAGGATGACTCCCTTGCAACGGTCGAGGACGCCGTTCATCTCGAGGATGCGGAACTGGCGGTCGATGTTATGCATCGACTCGCCGACCTCTTCGAGGAAGAGGATGATGTCGCGACCGAGCGTGGCGTCGGCGCCGGTGCCGAGGAGAGGCACAAGGGTGCAGAGGTTGCCGCCGACGAGGGTGCCGGTGGCACGGCCCTTGATGTTGTCGGGATGGGGCGGCAGGTGGTATTGGGGAACGCTGCCCATGAGGAGGTCGCGCAAGGCGATTGACGACGAGTCGGCGGCGTCGAGCGACGAGGCCATGGGGCCGTGGATGCTCATGATGCCGGCGCGTGTCAGGAGGCCGTGGAGCGTCGTGATGTCGCTATAGCCCACCAGCCACTTGGGATGTTTGCGCCACTCTCTAGGGCTGATCTGGTCGATGTAGTGCAACGTGCCGTAGCCGCCACGGTTGCAGATGATGGCTTTGATGGAAGTGTCGTTCAACGCCCATCGCAAGTCTGAAACGCGCTCCTCTACCGTGCCCGCATACTTGCCGTGGTATACTTTCCCGACATTGGGGGCCACGACGGGTTCGAATCCCCAAAGACGGAGAAGCATGGCGGCGGAGTCGACCTTGGCGCTGTCGATATAATAGGCCGGGGAGAGCAGGGCGACACGGTCGCCAGGTTTGAGCGATGACGGAGAGGAGGTGTGGAGGTGTCTGGGGCGAAGCCCCAGATGGCGACGTACCTGTGCTGCCGCCGTACCGGCAAGCAAAAATATGAGAGCCAGGACAATAACAATCTTTTTCATGCAATACGAAGGTTTGAATTCGCAGTGCAAAGATACACAAGTAAAGTTTAAAGTTTATAGTTTATACGTGAATTTTTGCCAAATCCGTAAACTAGCCTTGAAATTGGGCAATATTTTTTCACTGCGCCGGGTTTGGGTGTGGGGTGAAACTCGGTGACGTCTGTCACGTCAGCCCTTGTCTTTGTTGATCCGCCTGTCACGTTTTGCCTGCTCGGCCTCCCTGGCCAGGGTTTTCTTGTTCTTGCTGCCCTTGGGTCTTCCAGGGGTTCTTTTAGGTATCTGGGTTTCAGTCTCAGGGGTGCCTTCCTCGGCTTTCTTTCTTGGTTTCCTCTTTTTGCCCACGCCCTGCGGCTTTGCGCCGTCTGCCCCGTCGTTCTTCTTGTTCTTCGATCCTTTCGGCCTGCCGGGTTTCCTTTTCGGTTTGGGTGTCTCCACGGCGGGTCTGCGTCCTTCCTCGATGTCCCTCTGCTTCTTGGCCTCCCTGCCTCTGGCGCGTCTCGCTTTGGGGTCCGGCGTTTCTGGCATCTTGTGCACCTGGCTGACGACGGCGTCGGTGTTGCGTCTGTTGATGTCGGCGGCAACGGTGTCGAGTGACTCCACCGGCAGGCCCAGCGCCTTCAGGAGCTTCCGCTGGCGCAC
>JAFSKP010000137.1 GCA_017448905.1 Bacteroidales bacterium
CGTCTGTCACCAACTGCATGTGCAGACCGGCTTTGCGGTTACTCTCGTCGATGAGCGACTGCAACTGCGTTATTTTCTCTGCCTCGATGGGCTTGTCCAAATACTGCCGCACACTATGGCGGACTGTCATTGCTTCTTGAAGTGTCATAATTATGATGTGTTATATGTTTGAATGGCAAAAATAATGAAAATAGTATTTGCAATCCATATTAATCTCGAACAATCAACGAATTTGGGGATTTGATAAACAAAAATCCGCAACCCAAGCCTTCGTCCGAGTTGCGGAATGATAAAACTTCAAGAAAAGTCCTGTTCGTGAGCGCAAAATAAGCCTACACAATTTGGCTGTTGACTTTGCCCGTTTATTATTGCAGGCACTCTATCTGTATACTATTCAATTCATGCTGGTAAATCAGACCTCGCTCCTTGGAGAAAAAGTCAATTGCCAGCGCTGCAAGAGCGACAAGGATAAGAGTCAGCGCGGAGGCTCGCAGCCATGGTTTGGCGCAGAAGGCGAACACACAGATGCTGATGGCCATCATGACAGCAGCCACGATGATGGTTTGCGGATAGATTTTCATGAACTTGTCCACACGGGCCTTCTCGCTTTCCAGAAACTTCTGCGGCGACTCCTGGTATTGCTCCTCAAACTGCTTGATGCGATTGCGGTTGCTGACCACCATTGAAGTGCCTGTTCCTATAACGATGGCCGCCGCCACGATCAGAGGGATGATGATGGCGCGCGCCGACTCCGACGAGCCCAAACGCCACGCAAGGAAGGCAAAAACAAGAAGCAGCACGCCTCCGGCTACCATGGCCCAACCCTCATGAATTTCGCCAGTTACCCATTTGTTGGTGTAATCGATTAGTTCCATAGTTTTTCTCTTATTACTGTTAATTGCCTGCAAAAATACAAAAAATTTCCGCAACTCAAGCCTGCTCCCGAGTTGGGGATTATAGATTGTCGGAGCTTAATTACACGTTCTCTCCCAATTCATATGCTTCCTGCAACTTCGGGTTGCCTTCTATCTCATGCGTTTCGGTCACACCGCCACAGAACAGATGGGCTTTGAGACTGCATTTTCCGAAGCAGTCAATCCATCCTTGCAGACCGCTCTCGGCACGTTGCGGCACAAACGCCTCGTCCTCCGAAGCCGTGGTCAGCAGGTAGATTTCGCGGAACTTGTAATCCTTCGGAAACATCGGGTTGAGACGGTCGATGAGCGTCTTCATCTGTCCCGACATCTCGTAGTAATAGATCGGCGTTGCCCAGCATACCACGTCCGCGTTCAGCACACTCTCCATAATGGCTGGCACATCGTCATCGAACACACATTTGCCGGTTCGCTGGCAACTGAAGCAACCGATACAAAACTTGATTTCCTTGCCACGAAGGGAGATGATATCCACTTCGTTTCCGGCGGCTTTCGCGCCTGCGGCAAACTGCTCCGCCAAGGCATGGCTGTTCGATCCAGCCCTCATGCTGGTTGATATTACGACGACTTTCTTCATATTATTTCAGATTATCGTTAAAGAACTGTTCTATCTTGTCGTAAGGAATAACACCCGCTTCATCATCATAGAGGTCGATGTGGACTGCACCAGGGATGATGAAAATTTCCTTGTTACCAACGGCCGTGGTCTTGCCAGGCTCAGGCTTCTGCCCAGTCATCTTCTCAAAGGCACCCTCGCTGAAGTAGCGACTGTGCGCCTTCTCACCGTGGATGAGCAGCACAGGGCGGTCAATCTCGTTGGCGTAGGCCAGCAGGGGTTGATTGATGAACGATTGGATGCCGATAATATTCCATCCGTCGGTGGAGTTGCCGCTGCGCTCATGGTAGCCCCGTGGGGTCTTGTAGTAGGCGTGATAGTCCTTGACAAACCAAGGAGCATCATCCGGCAGCGGGTCAACAACGCCTCCCACACGGCCATAGTCGCCCGTCTTATAGATTTGGGTACGGGCATCAGCCATCATCCTGCGCATATTGTTGCGAGCTTCGGCATTGTCGTTTTCGTCAAAGTAGCCGTTGGCGGCATTGCGGCTGATGTCGTACATCGTCGAAGCCACGGTGGCCTTGATACGAGGGTCGAGAGCTGCTGCATTGACGGCCATGCCGCCGAAACCACAGATGCCGATGATGCCGATACGCTCAGGATCCACATTGTTGAGGTTCGACAGGAAATCAACTGCGGCAAGGAAGTCCTCTGTGTTGATGTCGGGCGAAGCCGTGCGACGGGGTTCACCGCCGCTCTCACCTGTGTAGGAGGGATCGAAGGCGATGGTCAGGAAACCCCGTTCCGCCATGTGCTGGGCATAGAGTCCGCTTGATTGCTCCTTCACGGCGCCGAAAGGCCCGCTCACGGCGATGGCCGCCAACCTGCCCTCAGCCCCTTTCGGCGTGTACATATCCGCCGCCAGTTCGATACCATACCTATTGTGGAACGTCACCTTCCGATGCTCCACCTTGTCACTCTTCGGGAACTTCTTGTCCCACTCCTGTGTCAATGTCAATTCTTGTTTCATATTGTCGTTGTTTTCGTTGTTTTTGTTGTCGCTCTTGCAAGCGGTCATCATTCCGAGGGCGCACACCATCGCGCCGAAGAAAAATATCGTTTTCTTATTGTTCTGCATTTTCATTATTTCTTGGGTTTCAGATGCAAAAGGGTGACTTCGCTGTCGGAGCCTATGCGGAGGGGCAGGCCGAAGGTGCCGCTTCCGCAGGAGACATACACAGCCATTCGGTCGCGATGGTAGAGGCCGCGGTTGTACTCGAACAGGCGGTCGTTGATGAGCGTCACAGGGAAGAACTGCCCGCCGTGGGTGTGTCCGGCCAAAAAG
>JAFSKP010000138.1 GCA_017448905.1 Bacteroidales bacterium
GGGCAAAGATAGGCATTTTTTCTGAATCCGAAAGGGAAGCCGGCTTTGTTCCGTGTCTTCTCTTTTGATGTTTTTAAGGTTTCCCATCTTAGCCCTCGCTCTTTTTCAGTAAAAGTTGCATTTATTAGTTGAACTTAAGAATCGCCACCAGCTGCTCTGGTATCGGAGCACCGGAGGAGGCTCTTAAACAACTCGGATTGGATTACGAGATTGTCTTTGCCGGCGACATAGACAAGTATGCCAAACAGTCATACTTCGCCAACCACAACATCACCGAAGACAGATGGCACAACGACATCAGAACTGTGGATGCCACCGCTTACAAAGATAAAGTGGATTTGTTTGTATCAGGCATCTGCTGTCAAGCTTTCAGTGTCTGCTCCACTAAAAGACTGGGTGTGGATGACCCGACACGAGGCGACCTGTACAAATCATTCATCCGTATCGTGAATGAGTGCCAACCAAAGGTGTTCGTCTTTGAGAATGTCGTCGGTATGATGACTCTCAAAGTAAAAGGAGAAGGTATCACCTGTTGGGAGAAGATTCGCTCCTCATTGCAGAAGGAAACAGGATATGACCTTCATTGGCAGGTGATGAACTCTCGACACTACGGAGTTCCTCAGAATAGACCCCGCCTGATTTGTGTCGGTTTCAAGGAGAAAACAGACTTTCTCTTCCCCGCTCCAATCGAGTTGAAGACTTTCCTCGGAGATTATTTGGAGAAAGGCGTCCCCCACAAGAACTTTTTGAGACGACTGACACCAGATGAGTGTATCAGACTGATGGGATTCAGAGATTTCAAGAAGGTGGTTGCAGACACACAGGTTGTCAAACAGGCTGGGAACAGCATCGTGGTAGATGTGTTGAAGGCGCTCTACCTTCAAATTGATATAAGTAAGTATGGTGTAAAATATTAAAAATCAAAAAAATGAATACAATCGATATTAAAAAAATGAACTACGATGAGTTGGTTGAACTCATCAGGAATGCAAACCTGCTGCTCGAATCGAAAAAGCAGGAGAAGGAAAGAAACGAGATTAAGGAGACCATTATGGCTCTGTTTCAAGCCTACATTGAGAAAGGCGGTGATAGAGAGGAACTGTTGAACAGTCTGACTTCTTCGGTTTCCAATGAGCCCAAGACTAATTCAGAGATTGAGGGTATGAACGGTGTCGTCCTTATTGACAAGGAACATTTCAATATGGGCAAAGACAAGGTTTCTGACTTCAAGATTGAAGAGGTTTTGAACAGAGGTTTCGTGAATCAAATCATTCAAGAGGGTAATACCGAGATTGGTAGAAAGAACTTCCCTGACCCTGAAATCAGTCGTGTCGTCAGTCCTCGTGGAATAGCCCCTTGCCTGACCACAAATGGCTCCTGTGTAGTCAATGTGAAGGAACAGGAAGGTGGTGAGTCCAAAATGGACATTAAGGACAGCGTAACTGTCCAATCGGGTAGAAAGAAAGCTGGTAGAAAGGGTATCCCCATTCTCCAATTCACCCTCGACGGAGATTTTGTAAAGGAATGGGAGAGTGCTTCTGTGGCAGAGGTCGCTCTCGGAAAGGGTCATCAGGCCATCGGCAAGGCAGTACGTGGGGAGAATGACCATAAGGCCGGTGATTCTCTCTGGTATCGGAAGAATGACCCCGAAGTAATGGAAAACATAGCAGCATAATATGAGCAATTTATCTTTTCAAGCAAAAGAAGCACAAGGTGTGATGGATTTGCACAGTATTGAGAGCAGCGTGATGACCAAGATGGAGAAACCACGCTACACGCTGAAAAGAATGGAAGAGAAGTCGGGGAATGACACCCCCTTCTTCAAGGTTAGAACCGCCAACACCCGCCTCGAAGAATCCATTCGTATGGAGAAGCCCAGACGACTTTTTGATTGCTTTGTGGTAGAAGGGGAAGTAACGGTTCTGTTTGCACCGACCAATGTCGGAAAGTCAGTACTCGCCCTCCAAATTGCCGATGCAATCTCACGAGGTACGAGTGAATATGGGTTTGAATCCGAACTGACGAGTGGCGAAAACGTGGGCTACGTTGATTTGGAGAATACAGACCAGCAGTTTGCCGGAAGATATTCTGGGCATCAGTTCTCTGACAAACTCAAAATTTTGGAGGTCCCCACTGGCGTCGAATATACTTCGGAACAGCTCCTCTCTTTCTTGAAGAGCTTTATAATTGCTGAAAAGTGCAAGATGATTGTGTATGACAATATCTCTTTTATGTGCAATCTTCAAAGTGCAAAAGAGGCAATGGCCATAATCAAGGCACTTCGTGAGCTTCGTGATGAACTTGGCATCACCATTTTGGTGGTGGCCCACACAAACAAGAAGAACAACAAGCCGATGACAATAAACGATTTGGCTGGTTCGGCAAAGGTTGGTAATCTTATCGACGCCGCTTTCGCTCTTGGACGTGTGGAAGGAGACACCGGTCTTAGGTACATCAAGCAACTGAAAGCCCGTAGTGGTGAGAAGATATATGAGGACCCCGTAATGGTTGTTGAGATGGTGAAGGAGAATGGTCTGCACTTCGAGTATCGAGACACGGACATAGAACAGAATCTTCTGAAAAAGCCCGATGAAGACGATGAGGAGATGGTCTATCATCAGGTATGGCATCTGCACAAGCAAGGCTTGAGCTGTCGGAAGATTGAGTCCGAATTGGGAGTCTCTAAATCCAAAGTGAATAACATTGTAAATGCAATGAAGAAAAGAGAAGAATCAAAGTAATGAAAATTAGTTTAATAAAAAAAATTAGAAATATGAGAAAAATAGTTTTTACTATTAGCAAAAGGTATTATACCCAGCAGGAACTTGGTTTCACTTGCATTAAACCCATTAAGGGCGAGCTTTTCGGTCAATTTCGTTGCCGTGACATATGGGTTAGTAATTATGGGCGTGTCGTATCCACTGACTTTCAGGGAAGGGGATATGTACGTGAGCTCATCCCGATAGACGATGGTCACGGACTCACTATTGTAGTGAGAAGAAAACATTTCAACCCCAATGGTGAGCGTCTGAACAATATGGTCGCCGAAGTGTTTTTGGAGAATCCTGGTGATTGCAAGAGAGTCCGATATCTCGATGGGAACTACCACAATTGTAGAGTAGATAATCTTTATTACTACTTTGGAAGAAAGGAGGAAGCCGGTAGGAAGTTTCCTAATGCTGACATATTAGGCTATGACGAGTGGTTTCCGTTCAAGATTAGAGAAATGGATGTCAAGGCTTCGGGGATTATTGCAACCACCAAGAAGGCGATATGGGATAAGGGCGAAGGGTTGAGAAGATTGGAAACTATGCAAATCCTTGAAGCCGAGCGAACCGAAAGTGGATATGTTGCAAAGGTGTTTGCCGGAGGTGGTGCAATCTCGACTTTTGAAATGAAGGATGGGCGTTTCGTCTTGATGGCCAGTTGGGGTTCGTGTATCACAGTAAGAAGAGTGAATCAACCCATTGTCGAGGCTTCGGACTTGAAATTAGTTTTGGAGTCAATCAAAGAAGTTTGTAGAGACCTCATCGAGAATGAAACACCGATGGAATTGGCAGATGTGCATATCGAGAATCTTGCATTCTCAAAAGGTGTCTTGGATGTTTCTGAAACAGCCATCCCAATGGCGGCATAGTAATCAAAATGGTCAAGGTGTTTGTAGGTGTCCTGTTCCTCGCTCGTGGAGGAGAGTCAAGTGGGTTCTCCGAAAATATGGCCAAACTATGGCCAAAATTGAAACGTACATAAAAAAAAGAATTTCACTTTTCATTCATTTTGAATTACTTGTGAAATTCTCTTGGTGCCCGGAACAGGACTTGAACCTGCACTCCTTTCGGAACACGCACCTGAAACGTGCGCGTCTACCAATTCCGCCACCCGGGCTGGTAGAGCTTCTCCTCGCGAAGCTTAGAAAAAAACGAGGGCATAACCCTCCATTTTTTGGTGCCCAGGACAAGACTTGAACTTGCACGCCTGAATCGGCACTACCCCCTCAAAGTAGCGTGTCTACCAATTCCACCACCTGGGCTCTTTTGAACTTTGAACACCGAATTGTGAATCCCGAAATTCAAACTTCAACTTTCAAATTTCTCTCGAAAGCGGTTGCAAAAGTACTAACTTTTTCGATACCCACAAAAAAAAATTTCATTTTTTGCAGCCATATCCGCACAAAGAGTTGAATAACAAAAGTAAAAAAAACAAAAAAAATGGAGCAAACCCTATAGTCTGCTCCAATTATGGACGATTCACTGGAAGAAAAAAAACAAAATCCGGCTCAAGAAAAACATTGTTTTTTTCTGTTTTCAATCATCGTTCCCTGGCATTCAATCGTCGCCCTCAATGACATCCTCGTCGTCGACATCCCAGTCGCCTGGGTCATCCTCGGCCTCCGCATTGCCTCCCATACGCAGCAGGAAATTCGGCACCTCGGTGCGGCTCGGAGTGATGCGGTAGCGATAGTCGCCAACGTCGCCTCGTCCGCCCACATGGCGCTTGTCGGCCGACAATGCCTTAATCATGTCGACCCACTCGCCCACGCTGCTCTGGATGAGCATCTGCTGGCTGTTGAACTCATAGTTGAAATAATACCAGTGGTCGGCAGCGACCTGTATGTACAGCACCAGATGGACTCCGTTGCCCTTGCGGTAGAGCTGCGCCTTGACGCGCGTAGAGAGGTGCAGCTGCTTATTGCCCACCATGGCCAGCGACGCAACGCCGTCGTAGCGGTAGCCCAACGCAGGGTCGTAGGTCCAGTCCATCCCTTCGATGAGGATGGTACTCTCGTACTCCTTGGGCATCTTGTCGAAGAAGCCGGTGCTGACGTATGTGGCGTATGCCTCAGCACCATGCTCGGCTCCCATATAGTAGAGCATCGAGTGGCGTGTGGCCTCGTTGCCTGGCGTAGAGGGCGAGAGACGCAGGTCGTCGCCGATAATCTGGGCCATGGCTCCAAGCACCTTGTCGTCTATGGGGAAAGTGAAGCCAAAGATGGTCTGCATCTCCAGGTCGCCCTCTTTCTTGCCTCCCAACGTCGCCATGCCGTAGTTGAAAAGCTTGACGTGATGCTGCTTGACATTGAAATCGATTGGTCCCTCGGCGGTCATCTCGCATGTCTGGGTGTTGAGGGTCAGGAAACGGTCCACGACATTGTCGGGATCCTGTATCTTCTCCGCCGAGGCTATCATGTACTCATGCTTGTCGTTGTCGTAGGTCACAAAGCCGTGGGCTCCCATCAGCTCGTTGTCGGCGGCGCGTTCGGCGGTGAGGAATGCCGCGTATGGCATCATGTCCTTCTTGTCGAAAAGCATCGACGCTGTGATGCGGTTGCCCTTCCAGTCGGTGGGTATCTCTGGTACCGAAACCAGTATCTGCCTTGGGTTCAGGTAGCTCGAATATGCCAGCAGACCCAGCTCTGCACCGGTGTTGCACTTGTGGAGCAGACGCACGCCGCCGTCGAAGAAGTAGAATTCCCTGTCGGCCTCCACCCTCACGTTGCCGGCGAAGCCGAAAGCACTGTTGAGCGTGAAATTGGCGCTGTCTGGCACAAACCCCTTGCCCACGCTGACGCCGCGGCTGTCGGGGGCTATCTCGGTGAGATATATCTTCTGCTTCTTGTTGTCCACGTCCACATAGTCGATATAGCCCTTGCCGCTGTATCTCTTCGCTCCGTCGAGCAGTACGTCGGCGTCATAGATCAGGTGGTGACGGTTCTCGCGGCTTGCAAGTATCTGCGAGTGTTTGAGCATGCCCACCAACCCCCCTCGGCTGATGTGGAGCGTGTCGCCTCCCGGTGCCACTACCGCATCGGCCACATCGACCGTAAAGACCTGCCTGCAGGTGAGCTGGCCGGCATCGTACATATAGGTGGAACGAACCGCATGGAAGTGGAGGCTGTCCTTGGCAGGGTCGGTAGAGACGAATAGTGCTCCGGGCTGCTCCTTGTGGGCAAAACGCTCCCGCAGTGTCAAGCCTTCAAACCCTTGACCGCTCTCGCTCTTGCTGTTGATGAGGTCAAGCTGCTTCTTGTCCATCTCCCACGAAAACTTGTCGACATACGCCGCATACTGCAGCAGCGGCAGCTGAGTACGCTCCAACTCGAGATTGGCAACGAAGTCGGCGCGGCGCTTGGTATAGTCCACATGCGACTTCATGTCGGTGGCGTAGAACGCCGTGTTCTTGTAAGTGTCCGACCGCAGCGTGAATGCCGTCACACGGCTGTCCATCTCCTTGGGAGCCAACACGAAGAGCGGTGATTCGAGGGTTCCCTCTCGAATGGTGATGGCTCCCATGGCGTAGGCTGCTTCGGGTTTCAGCACCACGCTGCCCGAAAGCAACGCATCGTTGTGGTACATCTTGAACTGTGGCCCGTTGGCAAGCTGCTGCACGAGCATCGAGTCGGCGTATGGGTGCCAGCGCTGGCAGGCACGGCTCACCCTGATGTCGGGAAAGGCGCCCTGCTCCTTGACATAGAATGTGTCGCTCACCGACACCATCGAGTCGGGCATGAAGACGATATTCTTCGACTGGGTGACGGAGGTCAGGTAGTCCACCTGCCCCTGGCCACGGAGTCCGCGGTAGCTCAAGTCTATGCGGTTGGTGAAACGTCCCTTGCCTCCGTAGGCCTGGTATCCGCCTCGCGGCGTCTTGCGGACGAAACCAAGCGAATAGTCAGGCTGCACCTTCAGCGGCTCGTCGATGTCGGGGAAGATGCCTGCCGAAGTCAGCACTCCGTTGAAGCTCAAGCTGTCGGTGACGAAGTCGACCATATCCTTGACCACAAACGGATGTATCGTATAGTAGAAGCGGTCGCGGACATACGTGCCCTTGTAGATGTCCTTGCGGTCGTAGTAGACGTAGCTGTCCTTCTGGCTCGTGAAGATGGGGTACTTCTCCTCGACGCGTTTCAGGCCGCTGTGGTTGTCGCTCTGGTCTATCTGCAGGAATCCCGTCAGGTTGTGCAGCGGCGTGTAGACCACATGAAGCTCCTGCGGGTTGTTGAACTTGGCGACGTAGAAAATCATCGAGTCCACCTGCGGCAGGTCGAGTTTGAAGTCGTCATACAGGAACGTGGCTCCTGTGGCATAGAAGATGAACCGTCCGGCATGTATGCGTCCGTCGAAGTTGATGTCGCGGTTCTTACCCACCACGAGCTCTCCCTGTCGCGGGTAGATGACCACCTGCTGGCTGTCGCTGAGCACGAACTTCTCGACACCATGCACATTGAGGGCGTTGTTCGACAGGTCAAGGTCCGCATTTCCCTGGCGCGACGCCGAGTGCAGCACCAGCGCGTCATAGTCGTAGTCCTGGCTCTTGGCGCTGGCCTTGGCATAGTCCACGAGCTTGTCGTTGACATAGACCTTGCCCTGTGCCTCGTTGTAGGAGACCAGACCCGAGCGTGCCAGGTTGTGCACCATCGACTTGGCCTGCATGATGTCCATCTTTATGTACTTCGCAAAATCGTCCATGAAGAACTCGTATATCATGTCGCGCGTCTGCATATAGCGGTACACACGGATGACGGGGTTTATCTCGTCGATACCTCCTATCTCGCGGAACTTGGCTTCGGAATAGTAGCTGTTCGACTCGAACGTGGAGAAACTCTGGTCCCCTGAAGCTCCCAGCATGGAAAATTCCAGCTTGTCCTCCGCCATTTTCCACACGATCTGCTCACAGTAGAGGTCCATGTTGTGGTAGCTGTCCGAATATGGGCTGTAGTAGTTACGCCTCGAGTCGTTGATGAGGTTCAGCTGTTTCTCCTGTGCCAGATAGCGCACCGTGATGCCGTTGTTGCTTATCGAGTCGCCGTCAATGTAGAGCTTGACGGCTGCGTTTTCGGAGACGATGCGCGTGGCGGTGATGGTGAACTTCACCGACTGCACGGTTGCGAAAGTCTTGCCCTGGCGGTAGAATATCAGCGTGGCGGGGTTCTTGGTGTCGGAGGTGACAAATTTCGACCCGTTCATCATGAAGCTGCCACTGTAGTCCACCCCCGGCAGGATGTCTTTCATCTTGAAGTCCTTCTGGTAGCTGCGGAACTTGGGGAAGCTGTACTTCTCCGGCTCCATTCTGGTGCTGAGGGCTTCCTCCACCCTTCCGTATATCGGCTTGCTGAAATAGTTGGTGTTGGTGAACTGCACCGAGTCGGCGACGAACTTCGGGAACTTGGTGACGGCCTCGTAACGGCTCAGGCTCGCCCAGCACGCCGTCGTCGGTATGCCGGTGCGGTCCCAGTTCAGGCGGCCACCCTCACCCTCCCAACGGTTGTCCAGATAATGATACACGCCTCGGGTGCCGTATATGGTGCCGTTGTCCTTGTCCGAGCTGTAGTACAGTTCCACTGGCTTGTCTACCACCACCGCGATATCGCCGGCGCTGTACCGCATGCTGAACGCGCAACCCGACTGGAGCTGCCACGTGCAGGAACGCGACGCATAAAGGGTACGGTCGGTCAACAACCCGTCGGTAAACGCGACGAAATCGGTAATGTCCTTCACCTTTTTGTTGCGGCTCTGCAAAAACTCTACGCACTCCACCCACGGTCCAAAGCTGCCTCCGCTTGATACGCTCACCCTGTTGAACACCTCCACAAATTCCGACACGTCGGGGTAGGGACGCACACGCAGCTTCTGCAGCCTGTTGAAGACGGCCGTGACTCGGTCCTGCATCTGCCCATCGAGTGCGCCATATTGCGAGGCAAACACAGCCATCATCGCCGCGGTCTTCGACTTCACCTCCTTGTCGCTCGTGGCCTGTTCGAAATAAGCCTGCAGCTCTCCCGGCAAGCCTGCCCGTGTGAAGTCCACCGCCTTCCCCTTTTGGGCGTAAGTGATCGAAAAATGAAAACTGAAAACTGAGATTATCGCTATTGCAAGGATTCTTTTCATGACAGTTGTTTTTGGAACTAAAACAATTGGGAAACGTCACTTTACACAAAAAAGTATCAATGCAACATTTTTTAGTATTTTTGCAACTTGTTTAGTTTCCAAGACAGAATGCAACTTTTCTTTGCACAAGACATAGAATCAGACTATTGCACCCTCAACGAAGAGGAGTCGCACCACTGCGTTAAAGTGATGCGCCTTGTCGCCGGCGACCGCGTCGCCGTGACCGACGGCAAGGGTACGCTCTGCCAATGCTCCATCCTTGAGGCAAACCCCAAGCACTGCCTCCTTCAGGTCGACGAACGCACCGGCGATTACGGGCGACACTCATTCCACCTCCATCTCGCCGTGGCTCCGACAAAAAACACGGCACGCATGGAATGGCTCGTCGAGAAAGCCGTCGAAATGGGCATCGACGAGATAACGCCCATCGTATGCGACCACTCCGAACGCTGCGTGCTCCGACAGGATCGCCTGCAGAAAATCGCCGTAAGCGCCATGAAGCAGTCGCTCAAGACCTTCATGCCACTCATCCACCCTCCCACCCCTCTGCGGGAACTCATTTCGCATTACTCCATTCTCAATTCTCAATTGCTCCGCTTCGTCGCCTACTGCGACGGCGACCACCGTACCCCGCTCCACGACTGCTACACCCCTGGCCACGACGCCCTTATCCTTATCGGTCCCGAAGGCGACTTCAGCCGGCAGGAAATCACCCTCGCCATCGCCGCAGGATTCCAACCCATCACCCTCGGCCAGTACCGCCTCCGCACCGAGACCGCAGCCCTCGCCGCCATAGCATATCTCAATCTACTGAACTAGACAGTCTAGTAAATCTAGAAAATCTAGAATGTCTAGATATCTAGAATGTCGAGAATGTCTCGAAGATCTAGAAAATACCAAA
>JAFSKP010000139.1 GCA_017448905.1 Bacteroidales bacterium
ATCGTCTTGGTCACCGTAGGACAGTCGCGTTTTTTCGCATAGTGACGCAGAAAAAGGACCGGCGGAATGAAACAGGCACCGAACCAACGCAGGTGTCCGGCGTAACCGATTCCCGCAACAGCAAGTCCTAACCACAGCAGAAGCGCCACTGCCGCCTCGCTGCCGAGAACAACCACAAGTCCCGTCGAGACCTTGTCGCGCTTGAAGAAATCACTCATACATCCTCCTTACTGTCTCAATGCTGTCGTAGGCCGTGAAGTCGGTGGTGGTGGGCACAACAGAGATAAAACCATTTTCCAAGGCCCACTGGTCGGTACCATCGCCATTGTCGTCGCACTGGAAAGTGCCGCCAATCCTGAAACATGGCCTGCCATCGCTATCGATGCATCGTTCATAGCTGTCGAGCCAGCGGGCACTCGACTGGCGGCAGACACGCACTCCCCTGATGACACCGTCGGACGGAGCGGGGATGTTGACGTTCAAAGAAACACCTTCTGGCAGACCTTTCGACATGGCCGCACAGATAATGTCTCTCACATATTGCCCGGACGGGCCGAAGTCGGCATCGGCGCCATGGTCGAGGAGAGAGAACCCTATGGCAGGAAGACCTGCAAGGGATGCTTCCAGAACGGCTCCCATAGTGCCCGAATAAAGCACATTAATCGACGAGTTGCTCCCATGGTTGATGCCGGAAAGAACCAGTGCGGGACGACGCGGACAAAAGAACTGCTCACAGATCTTGACACAGTCGACGGGTGTGCCGTCGCAGGAATAGACCTTGAGACCCTCCTCTTGGCTGATGAGAGAAACCTTGAGCGCCCTGTGTGGCGTGAACGAATGCGCCTGACCCGACGCATTGGCGGAAGGTGCCATGACAACAACATCGCCCAGCTGCCGTGCTATGGATGTCAACGACTTAAGCCCCTTGGCATTGTAACCGTCATCGTTGGTGATAAGAAAGAGAGGTCTCATCTGGCAAGGAGTGTCTTCTCCCGACCCATGAAGAACGAAGCGGGTTGCAGGATATTATCGAAAATAAAGTATTGTATGAGCACCGTGTCCTTGTTGTCGACAACGGCATAGAGGCGGTCAAGGTCAAAGACCTGATACATCGTCGTGTCGGGCATGGCGAGGATGTCGTCGGGATTGGAATACTTGAGGAATGTCTTCAACTCGCGCATGTCGCCGTCGGTGCTGGTGATACGAAGAATGGTGCGCGGCGCGCGTGAAAATGTGGTGTCCAGTTCTGCCTTGGGCACGACCCTGGCATACTCGTCAAAGTTGAGGTTGACGAATGACGACAGCAGCTGTGCAACCCGTGCAGTATCGAAACCGTCGACCCTCGCGGGGGGATTGAGGAGGCTGAACGTGAAGCCGTCGCCCTCCCTTGCCACAGCGAACGACTCGGAAGGCATGGATGGAATCTCCAGTTCGACGCGTGCTATCTTCTGGACAGGAAGATTGACGATGGAGTGGCTTCGCCACAGGTAAGGGTCGATAAAGAAACGCGGCGATATGCAGCCTCTGAAACCGGGTATGTGGACAATGTAAGGAGCACGGTCGCCTTCGCGATACATGTATGTAGCCATCATGTCCTGCGTGTCGTGACCCACGTAAAGCACCTCGCACTTGGTATGGCGGAACATCCTGACTTTGCCCCCGAACCAGTTGATTCTATAATCCTTATAGTAGACCTCAACCTTGATGCTCTTGGCCGCCATCTGCTTGGTGACATTCTCGGCCGAAGCCTTGTTGACGGCACTGCGGATGCGTATGTCCGCGAGGGTACGGAGCAGGAGGTCAACCAGCGACTGGTTGGCCTCGAACTGGCCGTCGACCATCCATAGCGAGTCGCTGACCCGTGAGAGTGTGACACTGTTGTTCTCCTTGTCGGCCATAAAAATTTTCTCCACTCCTCCAGGACGCGCGGCAGCCTCAATCTGGAAGTCCTGCGGGAACGTATGGTTCTGCCCACGAAGAAGCACAATGACAAGGGTTGCAACACCCAACAGCGCAATAACAGCGACGGATATAACTGTTTTTCTTTTTCTCATTGATGAACGAAGCGATATTGATTAGCGTTTGTAACGTTTACTGCGTACGATGGCGACAACGCCAGAAAGAAGGAGCACCACCAGCACAGGATAGCAAAGTGCGGCGAACTGGTAGTAGCCACGGTGGTCACGGACCTTGGCCATGTCGAGCCTGCGGATATCTATGGAACGCGGACGGGCGTCAATCATGCCCTCATCACCGGCAAGGTAGTTGATGGCATTGAGTATAAATGTCTTGTTGGCAAACTCCACATTTGTGTAGCGGTCGTAGCCGAGCGGATAAGGATAGCGGCCTTGCTCATTCATGGCAGTGCCGTTGCGTATCATGTCGCCGTCGGAGACCACTATCATCTGCGTAGGCTTGTCGCATTGCGGCTTATAGGCTATCTCGCTGATTTCTGTGAATGAGGCCGCAAGCCGGTTGCGGAATACCGACTGGAAGACACCGTCAAGAAGCACTGCGACAGGCAGTGCACTGCGGTTGAAAAGCTGGTCGTCGACCTGCACCATGGCATCGCTGAGCTGTATGTTGACAGGGGCATTCTTGACGTGTACATGGTCGGAGGTGGTTAGCAGCACAGTCTTGTTGATATCGTTGTTTATCAAGTCTATGCTGCTGACGAAGTCTGTCTTCAGCACATCGAGGTTACGGACGATAGGATGTTTGGAATTGGGTACGAGTGTCGGGAAATAGTACCATGGAACGAGTTGCATACGGTCCGACGGACCCATCATGGGGATACCACGGCAACGATAGTCCATGATAAGGTCCGAATTGATGCGTACTCCATAGTTGAAGAACATGGCGTCAAGTCCGAGCGGTAGCCTCGTGGCAAAGGTCTGCGCCTTGTCGGCGAGGCTGTCCATGTCAGCATCCAGGGCGTCGACAAGCCACAGTATCTTGCCCCCATACATGACATATTGGTCAAGGATGAAGAGATCCTGGTCGCTGAAGGCTTTGATGGGTTTTGGAACCACGACGACATCGAACTTGTTGGCCACAGTGACGGATGAGTCGCGGGTGTCGAGGACGCGGCCAGTGAGGGCATTGATGTTCTTGTCAAGTACAACATTCTCGACGGCATAGTCCTCAACGAGCGACATCTGGATGTCGTATATGTCGATGTTCTCCAGTTCTCCATGTCCACGGAGAAAGGCTATGGAAGACCTTACGGGGCGTGTGAGACGGTGTATGGCGGTGACAAAAGAATACTCAAGGTTTTCGATGGAGGCGTTGACCACCTCCTCGGTAGAGCGGCCTGTGACACCAGAGGACTGCAGCTGCAGGGCTGTCTCGCGGCCTTTATATGTCACCTCCATCGAAGGGTATACCAATTGCTGCTTCTGAACGCCATCCTCCGCCGTGGTGACGGGAATCGGTGTGAGTCCCTTGCGTACAACGATCTGGTAGAACTGCTGTTTTTCCTCGTCAGTCTCGAAAGCATTGGGATTGACAAACTCGTATTCCACAAAAGTGCTGTAGGCCCTGAACTGGTCCAGCATGTTCTTGATGTCGTTGCGGAATCGGCGGTATTCGGTGGGCAAGTCGTCGCCTTCGAGATAGACGCGGAACAGCACCTGCTCGTCGAGGTCGCGCAGCATCCGCTTGGTAGAGTCGGAGAGCGTATAGCGTTTCTCGTCCGTGAGGTCCAGGCGCGTGAAGAGGTAGCTGCTGCTGACATTGACGAAGACGAGCACGAGCATGACGCCGCCAAGACCCAGCAGGCTCTGCCGACGGCTGCCACTACGCCAGCGACGCGACTGGAGTACCATACGGGTCAGCATCAAGAAGAAAACTATGACCGAAAGGAAATATAGCAGGTCGCGAGTGTCGAGGACGCCGCGTGATATCGACTCATAGTGCATCTTCAGACCCATCCAGCGTAACAGCAACGCGAAGCGGCCATGCATGAGCTGGTAGAGCGAGTCGAATCCGAGGTAGCAGAAGGCACACAAAAGAGCCGCAACGACAAAGGCCACAATCTGGTTGCCCGTGAGCGACGATGCGAAAACACCTATGGCCACGAAAGCACCGCCAAGAAACAGCAGTCCGATGTACGACCCTATCACGCTCCCCGTGTCGATATTCCCGACAGGATCGCCCAACCGGTATACAACCCAATAGTAAACCAATGTCGGCAACAGGGAAAGAGCCACCAGTGTCAGTCCTGCGAGAAACTTGGCGCCGACGATAGTGGCCTCAGACAACGGCTTGGTGAGAAGCAGCTCGAGGGTGCCGTTGCGTCTTTCCTCGGCGAGCATACGCATGGTGATGGCGGGGATAAGGAAAAGATACAGGAACGGTCCAAGCAGGAAAAGGCCGTCAAGCCCCGAGTATTTATAGTCGAGGATGTTGAAACTGGTGCGGAACACCCACAGCATCAGACCAGTGAGAACCAAAAAGACAATGATGGTGAGATACCCCATCAGCGACGATAAGAAAGCGGAGAGTTCTTTCTTGTAAAGTGCGAACATTAAGGGGGAGTGGTTATTGGTTATTGGTTATTGATTTTTTTCAGTCTATGAAATCTAGACTGTCTAGATTGTCTAGATTGTCTAGATTGTCTAGACTGTCTAGACTGTCTAGACTAGTTATTCAAATTTTGTTCGTTTCGAGGCAGCCGAGCGACCCTGGTATTCACCGAACGAAAGGTCAAGGACTGTCTCGAAGAGCAGCTGGGTGGCGTCCACGATAAAGCGGCGGTCGATGTTCTCGACAATGTCGCTCGGCACGTG
>JAFSKP010000140.1 GCA_017448905.1 Bacteroidales bacterium
AATTGAAAATTGAAAATTGAAAATATCAGGCCTCGTTTCTCTATTCACTGTTCACTAATAGCCATATTTTTCTTTCCAGCGCCATTGGAGGAGCTTGCGGGTCTCGTTCTCACGGGCGTTGTCGCCGGGTTCGTAGAACTTGGAGCCTCGTAGAGCGTCGGGGAGAAACTCCTGCTCGACAAAGTTGCCGGGGTAGTCGTGGGCATATTTGTATCCGTCGCTATAGCCCATCTGTTTCATGAGTTTTGTCGGGGCGTTGCGGATGTGGAGAGGTACGGGGAGGTCCCCGGTGCGGCGGATGGCCTGCTGGGCGTTTGCCAGAGCCATATATGTGCTGTTACTTTTGACGCTGTTGGCCAGGTAGATGGCACACTGCGAAAGGGTTATGCGGCACTCGGGATAACCAATCTTCGTGACGGCATCGAAACAGGCGTTGGCCAGCAGCAGGGCGTTGGGGTTGGCGTTGCTGATGTCCTCGCTGGCGAAGATGAGCATGCGGCGTGCGATGAAGACAGGGTCTTCGCCACCCTCAATCATGCGTGCCAGCCAGTAGACGGCACCGTTGGGGTCGCTGCCGCGCATCGACTTGATGAAGGCGCTTATGATGTCGTAGTGCATCTCGCCCTGACGGTCGTAGAGCGCGAGGTTCTGCTGGATGACATTGGTGACAGAGTCGTTGGTGATAATTATCGTGGTAGGCGTGGTAGGCGTGGTAGGCGGAATATTATGATGACTTCTGTTGACTGCCAGCTCAATGGCGTTGAGCAGCTTGCGGGCGTCGCCGCCGCTGATGCGCAGAAGCGCCTCGCTTTCTTTGACCTCCACGGTGATACCTTCTGCGGCATAGTGTGCGACGGCAGATGTGATGAGTTGTTCCATCTCCTCGCGACCGAACTCCTTGAGGATATAGACCTGACAACGCGAGAGGAGCGCTGAGTTGACTTCGAACGAAGGGTTCTCGGTGGTGGCTCCGATGAGGGTGATGATGCCGCGTTCGACGGCACCGAGCAGAGAGTCCTGCTGCGACTTGTTGAAGCGGTGGATTTCGTCGATGAAGAGTATCGAACCCTCTTCTTTTTTGGCTTGTTCGATGACTTCGCGAACCTCCTTGACGCCGCTGCTTATGGCACTGAGAGTGTGGAAGGGACGCCCCAGCGTATTGCTGATAATCATCGCCAGTGTGGTCTTGCCTGTGCCTGGAGGCCCCCAGAAAATCATCGACGGTATGTTGCCGCTCTCGATGAGGGTGCGTAGAACAGCCCCTTGGCCGACAAGATGCTGTTGGCCAATGTAGTTGTCTAGTGTCGTTGGACGCAATATTTCAGCCAGAGGGGACATCACAGTATCAGCATCGCGTCGCCGTAGGTGTGGAACTTGTATTTCTCCTTGATGGCGGTCTGGTAGGCCTGCATGACGAAGTCGGGGCCTCCGAAGGCGGAGACCATGATGAACATCGACGACATGGAGGGGTGGAAGTTGGTGACCATCATGTCGGCGATGGTGAAGTCGTGGGGGGGAAAGATGAACTTGTTGGTCCAGCCTTCGTAGGGACTCACCTTGCCGGGGATGGTGACTGCGGTCTCGATGGCTTTCATCGTTGTGGTGCCGATGCAGCATATCTTATGGCCTGTCTGTTTGGCATGGTTCAGTATGTTGCAGCATTCTTCGCCAATCGACATTTCCTCCGAGTCTTGGCGGTGCTTGCTGAGGTCCTCGACCTCTATGGGCTTGAAATTGCCTATTCCGGCGTGCACTGTCAGCTCGGCCCATTTGACATCCTTGATTTCGAAGCGTTTCATCAGTTCGCGGCTGATGTGGAGCCCCGCCGTGGGCGCCGCCACGGCACCCTCAACCTTGGCGTAGATGGTTTGGTAGCGTTCCTTGTCCTCGTTGGTGATTTCGCGCATGGCTCGGAGCTCGTCGGGCAGGGGAGTGAGTCCCATACTCTTGATTTTCTTGATGAACTCCTCGTTGCTGCCATCGTAGAGGAATCGGATGGTACGTCCACGTGAGGTGGTGTTGTCTATCACCTCGGCCACAAGGGCATCGCTGTCTCCAAAATAGAGCTTGTTGCCTATGCGTATCTTGCGTGCCGGGTCGACGACCACATCCCATAGGCGTGTGTCGGGATTCAACTCACGCAACAGGAATACAGTGATTTGTGCACCTGTTTTCTCTTTCTGGCCTCTCAACAGGGCGGGAAAGACTTTGGTGTTGTTGACAACCACTACATCGTCGGTATCGACATAGTTGATAAGGTCTTTGAACAGTTTGTGCTCGATGGTCTGTGTCTGTCGGTTGAGAACCATGAGACGGGCTTCGTCACGCAGTTTCGATGGCTTCTCGGCAATCAAGTCCTTGGGCAGGTTGAACTTGAACTGCGAGAGTTTCATGGTAGAGTATAAAGTGTTTATCATTTATGATTGCTTTATTGTGTTATTGCGTTATTGTGCATCGTAACGACACAAATATTTGCAAAGATACAATATTTTGAAGCGGATGTCAAGTTTTTTATGTTTTTTTAACAGTTGATATTCAGAATGTCGGGAGTAATCACGCTTTCAATGTCCTCTAATTGGATAGCGGTGTCTACGCTATAGTCGCCTATGCGTTCACGTCGAAGTGCCGCAAGGAAAGCTCCAGAACCAAGGGCTTCGCCCATGTCGCGGGCGAGGCTGCGAATGTAGGTGCCCTTGCTACAGGTGACGTGGAAGTCGAGCTGTGGAAGCCCCTCGGGAACAGAACCCTGAGGGTTGAGGTAGAGGTGAGTGGCGATTGGAGTATCCGGAGTAATCTGATTATTCGGAGTAATCTGGTTATTCTGGTTATTCGGAATTCTCAGATTCTTTATACGAAAATCATATACGGTGATTTTTTTTGGTTCAATCTCTGCCGTTGAGCCGTCGCGGGCTGAGAGGTAGGCACGTTTCCCGTCGACCTTCACTGCGGAGAAGATGGGTGGCACCTGCTCGATCTCGCCGAGAAACCGTCGCCGGGCCTCTTCGACGGCTACGGGTGTGATATGCTCGTAAGGATAATAGGCGTCGATGGCGCGTTCCAGGTCGTAGCAAGGTGTGGTGGCTCCCAGAACCATGGTGCCGCTGTATTCTTTGATGCCTGTCTGTAGCTGTTCAATCTGTTTTGTTGCCTTGCCTACACATACCAACAGCAACCCGCTTGCCAACGGGTCGAGGGTGCCGGCATGGCCTATCTTGAATTTCTTGATGTCTGTAATATGCCGGATGTGCCATTTCAGCTTGTTGACGACCTGAAAAGATGTCCAGCCGACAGGCTTGTCAATAGGGATGATGGCGAACATGGAATAATTATGAAATTTGAATTCCGAATTGTGAATATGATTCGAGATTCATTTCTCAAAATATTAGATTATGATAACGGCGATGCCGACGATGGCGCAGTAGACAGCGAACCAGATGAGTTTGCCTTTCTTGACGATGTTAATCATCCACTTGCAGGCGAGACAACCGACAATGAACGCTGACAGGAATCCGACGACGACAGCCAACGGACTAATGCCGTTGAACGCGGTACTCACGCCTTGTTCGGCCACTTCTTTGACATCAAGCAACGCCTCGCCGAGGATGGGCGGTATGACCATGAGGAACGAGAACTGTGCAAGACGCTCTTTCTTGTTTCCGAGGAGAAGCCCTGTGGCGATGGTCGATCCGGAACGTGACAGTCCTGGCAGGACGGCCAAGGCCTGCGCGATGCCGATTACGAATGCGTGCAGCGGCGAGATGTTCTCTCGCTCCCGTGGCTTGGCAAAATAGCTGAATGCCAGCAGGGCAGCGGTAATGAGTAGGCAAATGCCGACCACAAGCAGCCCGTTGCCGAAGATTGCCTCCACCTTGTCCTTGAAGAACAGTCCGACAATGCCGACGGGTATCATTGAGATAAGTATGTTGACAGCATATTTCGTGCCTTCATTCCATTCGAATTTGAAGAGATCCTTGAAAATCCACACTATTTCTTTCCATAGGATAAATATGGTGCTGAGAACTGTTGCCACATGGAGCAGCACCGTGAATGCCAGCTTTTCTTCGCCGCTGTCAATGCCGAAAAACTCTTGAAATATGGCGAGATGCCCACTGCTGCTGACGGGGAGGTATTCAGTAAGACCTTGAACGATACCGAGAATAAGAGCTTGAAACCAGTCCATGATATAAATGAGAATGGTGAATAGTGAATAGTGAATGGTGAATAGTGAATGGTGAATGGTGATACGAATGCGCTCGTTTCACGGGTCACATGTCACGGATTATTTCTTTGGACGGAACATTATGGCACAGATCTCGACTACGAGACCGGCGACAATGATCAGTGGAGCTACAACGAGACGGCGGGTGTCGAACATGGCAGGGTTGAAGACATTGGAGTCGTCGCTGCCTCCACCGCTGAGCAGGATGTAGCCTAGGCCTAGCAGTATGATGCCGGCTGCAAGGAGTATGTAGTTCATCGGTCCAAAGACGAAGTCGTAGTTTGTTTTCTCGTTGTTGACATCGTTGGCAGGTGATGCCTTGACGACTGTGCTTTTCTTTTTGTTATCCATCATTAAGAAATTGAAAAATGTATTATTGTTTGACGTTTGGCGTTTCTCGCCCGCATCTCCGTTCCAGTCACTAACCATAAACCATGCATTCCCACAATTCCGCAATAACGAAACCCTACACTAACACTAAAACGGGTTCGTTTAGTCTTCTTTTCTGCGGATGTGTCTGTGGACTGAGAAGTAGGTGGATATGAACGAGATGGCGATACCGACCACATATACGGCAATGACCAGGGCGATGTAACCTGTGAAATAGCGGGGGTGGAACAGGGCCAGATGGAACTGCTTGTTGAAAATGTAGATTGCTGCCCACATGAGCAGCTGGCTCAGCGTGGCACCAACAAACCCATAGACGATGCTGCGCCACAGGAAAGGTCTGGTGATGAAACCCATTCGTGCCCCCACCATGCTCATGGTGCGAATCGTGTTGCGGTTGGAGAAAATGGCAATTCGGATAGTGGTGCTGATGAGCGCTATTGAAACGAAGAGCAGCAGGATCACGAAGATGATAAGGAACCAGGAGAGCTTGTAGAAAATCTCATTGAGGTCGTTGAGCATGGTCTCATGGTAGGTTACGCCGTCCACGCAGGCGTAGTCTTTCACCTCCTTCTCGAACAACACGCGCTGTTCTTTCATCAGTGCGGGCTTGCTTGTGGCACGAAGTGTAACCATCAGTGTGGGGTAGAGGGGGTTGACGCTGTCGAGGAGCGTGAGGAAATCCTCTCCAATCTCGGCACTGAAAAGGCGCGCGGCCTCATCGGCAGAGATGTAGTCTACACCTTTGACATATTCCATTGCCAGCAACTCGTCTCGCAGACTCATGGCCTCCTCCTCGGTGGTCTCGGGATTGAGATCCACTTGGTAGGCTATGCGTTCCTGCATCTCGTGGGTGGCTTTGTATGAATGGTATTCAACGAACAGCAGGAGGCCAAAGACGAAAAGTACCAGCATGATGCTGACGATGGTGGATGTCCGTCCGGCCCAGAGCCTTATCTTTCCGTGTCGTTTGTTTTTCAATTGTCTTTTTGTTTTACGTTTTACTTTTCCGTGAAACTATTCACT
>JAFSKP010000141.1 GCA_017448905.1 Bacteroidales bacterium
AAAGGCATACGACCCTGCTGCCAGCTTGCTCGAAGAGCTGCACCCTCTGGAAGTCATACTCGAAGTAGCAGACTGTGACACAATGGTGACCACTGTCGACAAGGGCTTCGACGAGGTGTAGGGTCTGCATCTCGGTGCCGCCCACCTTGAGGCAGGGGATGGCGATGAGGGTTGAGGGTTGAGAGTTGATGGTCGGGATTTTTTTTTGGTTTTCTAGATTTTCTAGACAGTCTAGACAGTCTAGACAATCTAGACAATCTAGACCGTCTAGTTATTCTAGACATTTCAAGTAGACGTCGAGGGTCTGTCGTGCACAGCGTTCCCAAGAGAATAACGACGCCTGGGCGGTGCAGCGGTCGCGGAAGTCGTCTTTCTTCAGTCCTCCTTGCTCGAACTGTTCCATGATTCGGCTCATGGCGACGATGTCGTCGGGTTCGACGTAGATGGCTGCGTCGCCGCCCACCTCGGGCAGCGAGCTGTTGCGGCAGGTCACGACGGGGGTGCCGCAGGCCATGGACTCCAGTACGGGGAGGCCGAAGCCTTCGTAGCGCGAGGGGAAGAAGGTGGCCGTGGCCTCGTTGTAGAGTACGCTGAGACGTTCGTCGTCGATGGCACTGTGGATATAGATATGGTTGACGAGGTGGTCTTGGTTGCAGTAGCGCCAGGCTTCGACAGGGATGTTGGGCCACACGAGTACAAGTTCGTGCTCAGGGTTCTGTTTGACGAGCATCTCGTATGCCTTGATGACCGACATGGTGTTCTTGCGTCCCAGGCTGCACGACACGGCGAGGAAATAGGGGTTGCCGCGTTTCTTGCCCTTCTCGGGGTGGAAGAGTTCCTTGTTGTATCCCCAGGGGATGACGAAGACGCGTTCCGAGGGGATGTCCATGTGGGTCATGATGTCGCGTTTCGACGATTCGGAGCAGGTGATGATGCCGCGGCAGCGGCGTGCCAGGGTGGGGTAGAGCCGTTGGGCCGACTCGTGGTTGAAAGCCTCGTCGGGCATGGCGAAGAACATGGCGTCGTGCATGGTGACGACGGTGCGTTCAGGGCGGCGGACCCACTCGAAGTTGTGGGGGATGTGCAGCAGGTCGTATTTTGTGGCCATCTCGCGCAGGTGTGTCATGCCTATCATCCGGTTACACCAACTCTTGTGCGGGGCGTAGAGGTGCCGGGTGGCGAAACGGGTTCCGAGCAGGGAACCTCTGACACCTTTGGTGTTCTGGCTGTAGAGCACAATCTCGACGGGCAGGTTGTCCATCTGGTCGAGGGCTTCCACCAGTTCCTTTGTGGTCCGTCCGATGCCCGACACCCAGCCGCGGCTGAATAGGGGCAGTACGGAATTGATGTCGATTGCTACTTTTTCCAAGAAAAGATTGTGGTTTATGGGTTGAGGAAAATCAGGGTGTCGTGACGGCGGAAATGTCATGGTTGGCTGTTTGCCGTTTGGCCACGCTGTTCAGGAAAACGTCCCATTCCTGGTTCAGTTTGTGCTTCGCGAAACGTTTCCTGCATATTTCTGACGCCTGTGCCGACAGCTGTTTGTTGAGCACGTGGTCATTCCACAGGAGCGTGATCTTGCGTTCCAGGTCGTCGGTGTCGAGTGGCGTGAAGAGAAGGCCGCCGACATTGCCGTTTTCGGGGTCGGTTATCAGCTCCGGGAAGGGCCCGTGGTTGGGCACGACGCAGCAGCGTCCGTGCGTGGAGGCCTCAAGCAGAATCATGGGGGAGCCTTCGTAGCAGCGGCTGGGGATGACGAGGAAGGCGGCTTTTTCATAGAACAGGGAGAGCCTTGATTCCGAGAGCTGACCGCAAAGCTGCAGGTTGGGTGGGATGTCGATGCGGATGTCGTCGCGGAGCCTTCCAGCCATGCGGAAAGGGATTTCGGGGTGCCGCCGTGCCACTTCGACGTACATGTCGAACCCTTTCTCATGACTCATGCGTCCCACGTAGCATACGTAGCCCGAGCCCCATGCCTCCGTCTCGGGGGTCGACTCTTCGGCTTTCTCGTATTTCACATAGTTAGGCATAACCCTTATGCGACTGGAGTCGAACCCTGCGGCGACGAGCTTCCGCCGCTGGAAGTCGGTGAGGCAACAGAAATAGTCGACATTGTCGAGATAGGCTCTCGTGCGGCGTGCCACCATGTTGCGCAGCGCGTACCCCAGTGAGCGGAAACGGTTATGTTCGCAGTTGTAGCGCACGCAGTCGCGTTCGTTGCCGTTGCGGAGGCAGTTCTCGCAGGGCTTGCCGTCGCGCAGGAAGAGCCCCGTGGGGCAGATGAGCCTGTAGTTGTGCACGGTCATGACTACCGGAACTCCTGCCCTTTTGCAGATCGGCAGTACCGAGGGCGAGATGAACGGGTAGAGGTTGTGGATATGGACTATGTCGGGCCTGAATGTGCGCAACGCTTCGCGCATCATGTGCCATCCCGAGAAGCTCCAGATGCCCGAGAAGAACCCTTTGGCCATACCCCAGAAGCTCTCGCGGGCGAACTTGGAGCTGCGCCTCAGGGTCTCAACCTCGTAGCCTGCCCTGCGGCCGTCGGCTATCATGCGGTCGACGACGGCCTCTTCGCCGCTGAATTCGCCATAGTCGTTATGGACAATGAGGATTTTCAAGTGTGATTAGTGAATAGTGAATGGTGAATAGTGAATAGTGAATGGTGAATAGTGAATGGTGAATTGTGAATAGTGGTTGGACCGCTGCCGCGATATTTCATTATTCAATTTTCAATTCAAAAAGTTGCTACGCCGCCGCCGGCCTTGCGTTGCGACTTCATCTCCTCGAATGCCTGGCGTACGGCGGGGTGCTCCATGATGATGACAGTGGTGCGGTTGAGGATGTAGGGGTCGTAGTCGAGGATGCCGCCTAGCGGCTCGCGTTTCAGCTGTTCTTCGGGGATGTCATATTCGTAGACCAGCTTGTTGTAGACTACGTCGGCGCGGTTCTCGCTGAGGAACCAGTTGCGTTTGACGGTGCCGGTCTTCGAGTCGGCCGAGCCGTAGAGCGTGAAGGTGTATTCTGGGAAGGCTTTCATGATGCGGGCCATCTTGGCAATCTTCATCTCCTCCTGCGGACGGATGTCCCACTTGTCCCTCTCGAAGAAGACCATCTCGTAGGGGAGCATGCGTTTGCCAAGGATGCTGTTGAGCGACGCTGTCGGCGGGACGCTGTTGAACTGGTCAATCAGCTGTCTGCGTTTGTCCTCCAAAGCCTTCTTTTGCTGCACGACGGCGGGGCTGTTGACGGTGTCGGTGATGTAGACAAGCAATGTGTCGACGATGTTGATGATGTCGATGTCCTCAATCTGGACATAGTTGACGAAGCGCGGCAGACTGTCGGGATCCATGTTGTAGGGCAGAATGTTATGCTCTACATAGTATTTGAGACGTTTGGTCTTGTTGCGCAGGTTGAAGTTGTAGGAGAGGCCGCCCATGACATTGATGTTGAGGTCGGGAGTCATCTTCTCCACGCCAGGGATTTTCTCGCGGTCGAAGAGTCCTTCGATCAGCGACAGTCTGGCATCGGCGTGGATGGACCAGCTTCTCGAAATGTTGTAGCGCAGGATGTAGCCCATGTGGCCTTCGGCTGCGAAGTTGGTGTTGACGAATCTGCCGTCGACTGTCGAGCGGCCCAGCTTGTCGGAGAATCTCTCTGCATGAGCCTCGCTGATGCCCATGCAGATGTTGAAGCCCAGATAGCCGATGTTCTCCCATCGGCGTTCATTCTTCACGTGCTCATAGCGTTTCAGGTAGCTGAAGTCAACCATGATGTCGAGACCGGCATGCAGGTGGTTCCATTTCTGGATGAGCAGGTCGTCGTGGCCGTCGAGAGGGAAATAGTAGCCGCCGAGGGCACCGTCGGGCAGATAGGGGTCGTTCCTGACGGTGGTGCTTGTGCCGTCGCTCGTGCCGTAGCCACCGTTGCTGTTTATGGTTCCGCGGTTGGCATTATACGAGTCGAGGGTTATGAAGCCGTGCGAGGAACCGAAGCCACCCACGGCACGGAGTCCCAGCATGGGGAAAATCCAGTGGGATATGTAGCCTTCGACGTTGCCTGAGATATGGTCTGCGAGAGGTCCCTTGAAGTCTTCGTAGCCACAGTAAAGCTGTCCGCCCCCCTGAAGTCCGACCGACCAGTTGTCGAGCGGATGCGAACGGAGCCAGCCGACGTTGTGTTCTCCGCGTTCCAGAGTCGTGTCGGTATGGCTGCGGTGTTCCCGGTACTCGTTCTGTGCATGGGTCGTAAAGCCGGCAGCCAAAAGGGTTAAAAAGAGAAATGGCTTTATTCTGTTCATTTCCGGATTATCTGTTTTCAATTTTTACCTCTTTCCCGCCGGCATTGCCCTTGGCACGCATCTCCTCGAAGAGGCGTCGCACGTAGGGATGGTCCATGAGGATGACCGTGCTGCGGTTCAGTTCGTAGGGCATGTAGTCGAGGATTCCTCCCAGGTATTCGCGCGACAGCCGCGACGGGTCGATGCCATACTCGGTCGTGAGCGAGTTGTAGACCACATCGGCGCGCACATGGCCGAGGAAGATGTTGCGCTTGACGGTGCCGGTGATGGAGTCGGCGGAGCCGAAGAGGATATACCTGGTGTCGGGGTAGGCGTTCATGATCTGGGCCATCTTGGCTATTTTCCCGGCCTCGCTGGGCAGGATGTCCCATTTGTCGCGTTCGAAGAAGACCTGCTCGTAGGGCAGCAGCAGCCCGAGGGTGGTGGTGTCGAGGCCGCTGCCGGGGTTGAGGAGCGACTGCCAACGGGCTATGTCGTTGGTGAGCCAGTGGATGGTGTCGAGCATCTGCGCTGTCGGGACTGTGTCGTGGCCTGTCCGGCTGATGGTGGTGTCGGAGATGGAGACGAAGACAGAGTCCTGCATCCTTACGTAGAGGAAGTGCGCCGGCCTGTTGTTGTCGGGTGTGACACGGTCGGCGGAGCGGAAGCTGTCGCGCTGCTTGTCGGAGCGGACGTGGAACTTGTATGTGATGCCGATGTGGAGATTGCCTATGGCGTCGAGGCCCACGCCGGCGGATTCGATGTCGGGAATCCATTCGCGGTCGAAGAGACGCTCGATGAGCGACACTCGCAGGTCGGCATAGATGCTCCAGTTGGGAGTGAAGTTGTACTTCGCGATATATCCGACGTGACCCTCGGTGCGGTGGTTCTTGCTGTCGGTCTCCGAGAGTGAATACCTGTTGTGGACACCGAGATAGACAATGTTGTTCCAGTGGCGGTAGGGGTCGTAATTCTCGGCGCCGCGCAGCAGGGCAAGGTCCATGAATATGTCGCCGCCGAAATAGAGGTATTTCCACTTCTGGATCAGGAGGTTGTCGTCGTAGTCCCAATAGTAGCCGCCGTAAGGCTTGCCATTGGCGTCGGTGCCGCACTGCCCTGAATAGCCGTGAGCGAGGATGGACTGGCTGTGGGTGTTGTAGTGTTCCCTGGTGATGAAGCCGTGGGCATGGCCGAACCCCAGTCCGACGCGGAATCCGAACATGGGGAAGATGCGTCGTCCGAACTGGAATTCGGCGTTGCCGGTCAGGCGGTCGCCGAGCGGACCTTCGCGGTCGTCGGTGCCGTAGTAGAGCTGTCCGCCCCCCTGCAGCTGCAGGAACCAGTCGTCGAGCAGGTGCGACCTGACCCAACCTACGCCCTTGCGTCCGTTGACGACGGCGGTGTCGTCGGCATGGTAGATGTCGCCGCGAGGAGTGTAGCTCCCATTGCCGCCCTGCGAAAAGGCTGTTCCGCACAGCGCCATCGCGGCAAGGAGAAGAAAAAGATGACGGTGTCTCATGTCGGTTGTCGTTTTCGTGAGTTATTTGTTGTCCTGCGTCTCGCTGTCGGTCTCACCGTCGCCATAGCCATAACCGTAGCCGTAACCGTAGCCGTAACCATAGCCGTAACCATAGCCGTAGCCGTAACCGTAGCCGCCATAGCCGTAACTGTGCTTGCGGATCTTGTAGTTGTTGAGGATGATGCTCATGTTCTTGAGCTTTCCACTCTGGTAGAACTCCTCGAGTTCCATGAGTATGCGCCGGTCGCTGGTCTTCTCCTTGATGACGAAGAAAGTGGCGTCGACGACGCGGTTGACGATGCTGGCGTCGGAGACGATGTCGATAGGCACGGAGTCGATAATTATCACCTCGTAGTTCTTGCGTGCCCAGGCGATGAGGTCGTCGAGCCGGCGGCTCATGAGCAGCTCGGCGGGGTTCGGGGGGATGGGTCCGTTGTGTATCACGTCGAGCTCCTCATAGATAGAGTCTTTGACGATGATGTCCTCGATTTTCTCCTCTTTCCCGGCGAGGTAAGTGGTGAGTCCATGTTTGAATTTCTCCTTGCTTCCGTGCCAACTCTCGCGCTTGCGGATGTCGGTGTTGACAAGCAGCACGCGTTCGCCGGCATAGGCGTAGGAGAGGGCTATATTGTAGGCTACAAGGCTTTTGCCGTCGCCCGACATTGTCGAGGTCAGCATCAGCACCTTCCCGTCTTCGATGTCGCTGCTCATGAACTGTATGTTGCTGCGCAGGATGCGGAAGGTCTCGTTGAAGCGGTCTTTGCCGCTTTTGGTGATGATGCGTGAGCCGTCGCCCTCGACCATGGGGATGATGCCGAGCACGGGGATGGAGCAGTAGGCTTCGACATCTTTCTTGCTGCGGATGCGCACGTCGAGCCACTTGATGAGCAGTATGATGCCGATGGGGAGCAGCAGTGCTATGATGATGGCAAGGGTGTAGGTGCGGTTCGGCACGGGCGACACCTTGCCGCCGGCAGCGTAGTCGATGACGCGGGTGTCGGCCTCGGTGATGGTCATCTTGAGGGCGTTCTCCTCGCGTTTGTTGAGCAGGTAGAGGTAGAGCTGCTCCTTGATGGACTGCTGCCTTACGAACGACTGCATCTCGCGCCGCTGGGTCGGCACCATGTTGATGGCTGTGGTGGTACGCATCTCCTGGTTGCGGTATTCACGCATACGGATGGTGGTCGACTGGATGAAGTTCTCGATAGAGTGGATGATGGTGCTGCGAAGGGTTTCTAGCTGCTGTTCCTTCTCGATGACGAGGGGGCTGCTGCTGCTCGAGTTGCTGATGAGGGTCTCGCGCTCCTGGACGCGTTTGTTGTATTCGGCGACCATCTGGCTGACGCTGGCGTCACCCATGGCGATGTTGGGGAGAATGGTATAGGGTTTGGCCTCGCGGATTTTGTTCTGAAGGTCGCGGGCAATGCGAATGGCAACCTCCTCTTCGACAGAGGACTGCGAGTACTGGCTGCGGCTTGTGATGTTGCCTCCCAGCTCGGTGTTGACGTCGCTGATGTTGTTGCGACGCATGTAGTCTTCGAGGTCCACCTCGACATCGGACAGCTCGACGCTGATGACATTAAGACGCTCCTCGATGAAGCGTGCCGTGTTTTCGGCGACGCGGTTCTTGTACTCCACGGTGTGGCGGTTGTACGAGTCGATCCACAGGTTGACGACGTCGATACTGCGTTTCAGGTTGATGTCGTTCATCGTGAGGCGTATGTTGCCGGCATCCTCGTCGGCGATATAGGCGCCCATGCGGCCCATATAATAACCTGTGGCTTCGCCAAGGGGGCGGTATCGTATCTGAAGCTTTTCCTTGCTGATGTTGGCATAGCCGTCACGCTTGTCGATGACTATAACTCCCTTCGGCGTCACCAGGGTGTCGCCATACTTGGCTTTCCAGCTCATCGGCGTGCGCCCTTTCTCGGTCTCGATGGAATGGAGCGTGTAGTCGTCGTGATGGCATTCAATCTCAAAATTGCAGGCCGGGTAGCTGTTGTCGACAAAATGAGCCACGATGGGAGAGTGGTCGTAGAGGTCCTCGTCGAGCAGGATGTGCGGCTTGATGTACGTCACCGTGAGGTTGAGCTCGTCGATGACATCCTGGACTACCTGGTGCGACATGAAGAAGTGTATCTCCTTCTCGGCCGTGCTGGGCGAGCGGAAAGCCTTCATGACATCCTGGTTTATCTGGGTGTTGGGCGAGTTGATTTGTATCGTGGCGGCGACAGAGTAGGTGTCGGGGCTCATCTTGAGGTAGAGCCATGCGCATACGAGACAGACTATCAGCGACACGATGATCCAGTACCATGCCGACATGAAGAGCTCGATGATGTTGTGGATGATGAATCGGTTGGTGCTTTTCCTGACCACTGCCGTGGTGTCCGATTTTGCTTGATCAATCATTTGGAGTTCTTTTTTCCTAGATTCTCTAGACATTCTAGACGCTCTAGACATTCTAGATGCTCTAGACACTCTAGATTCTCTAGACTATTTTAAGCTTATTGTTTTTTGTTGGCCACAAGGGTGACAATCAGTGTTGCGATGCTCACCGCCGAGGTCACAATCGAGAGCCGGCTCAGCCAGAAGTCGACGAGGCGGTTGCTGCCGCGTATGGCTGTCTTCGAGGGCCACACATAGACGATGTCGTTCTGCTGAAGGTAGTAGTAGGGCGAGTAGAAGATGTCCTTCGACAGAAGGCTTACGAAATCCGACTGCATCACGCCGTTCACCTCACGCATCACGAGTATCTTGTCGCGACGGATGCCGATGCCGCCTGAACCACTGTTTCCAGACTGTGCCAGGCTGGCCTTGGCCACAAGGTCGAAGAGGGTGACAATCTCGTCGTCGAACTCGTAGATGCCTGTTGCCGACTCGCCGATGACGGTGACCTTGAAGTTGGTTATCTTGACGCTTACCGTGGCTCCTGTGGCAAGTCCTTTGTCGGATATGATTTTCGACAACAGTTGCTCTGCCTCGCTGCACGTCAGTCCCTCGACCATGACGGTGTCGATATGCGGGAAGTTGATATAACCGTCGTTGTTGACGGTGAAAGTTGTCAATGACTCTCCACCCTCGATGTCGTTTATCTTGTTGTTGAACATGGCTGCGAGCTGCGGCAGCTTGTGTGTGACCACTATGCGCAGGTCGTCGCCGCGCTTTATGCGTAGCTGTTGCATGGGCGGCATGGTGTAGGTGCTGTCGACATTGATGTCGTTGATGAGCACGTACTTCTTCGTTGTGCCGCACGAGGCCATTGTCAGTGCTGCCAGCGAAAGCAGTATCAGTTTGCGGAACTTGGACATTTGCTCTTTGTTTGGCTGTTGGTGGTTATGAAGTTGGAATTCTTCCTGAGGTAACGCAGGAAACGAGGCGTTGAGACAAAATTACGGTGCCACATGCGGCGGGGCTCTTTCAGCAGTCGGACGAGCCATTCGAGCCGGAGCCGCAGCGCCCATGCAGGGGCACGCTTCACGGTTCCGGCATAGAAATCGAACGCAGCCCCTATCGAGGCCACTATCTTCACACCCGTCAGCTGCTTGCGGTGCTTCTCGACCCACTTTTCCTGTTTCGGGGCTGTCATCGAGACGAAAAGCAGGTCAGGGGCATAGCTGTTGATGTCGGCGATGATACGCCGGCTCTCGTCGTCGCCAAGCTCATCGCAGAAAGAGGGCTCGTATGTGCGTACCTGCAATGTGGGGTGTTCGGCGGCGATGCGGCGGCGGATAAGGGAGAGCACCTTTTCGCTGCTGCCCATATAGTAGACCTTGCCCCCTCTTTGCCCCAGCGCGGCAAGGAGATGGCGGTGCAGGTCGTCGCCGGCAATCTTGCCGAGAGTGATACTACGGTATCGCTTCAGCGCCAGGCAGATGCCGTCGCCGTCGGGCAACAGATAGGTGCATCCTCTCAAGGCCTGGTGGAATGCCTCGTCGTCGAGAGCCTCGACGAACGAGTGCGGGTTGAGGCAACCTATCACCACAGGACAGGTTGCTGATGGACTGTTCAAATGCTTTGTTATCAGACAAATGTCGTCGACAAGCATGTATTCGAAAAACTGTTGCATGTGTTGGCTTGTAAACACAGGTGCACACTCCCGTCACGGTCACTCCCATGTGGAAATGCACCACCCCACCGCAATAAAAGCAGGTTGGGCAAAATGCAGGCCTGGTGTGTCAGAATGTATCATTTCGCCTCATAAAACAGCTTGATTAGCCGTTTTTCATGCAACGCATTTTTATATTTTATATTATAATAAGCAGTGCATGTTGTATTTACGCGATTTCTGACATTTTCCTGCTGCAAACAAAAATAACAAAAAACTTTGATATGGCAAAATTTAAGTATTTTTGCATCGAAATTAGTAGCACAACGGATGAACTTTCTCGACTTATTGATTGCTGTCCCTTTGGGTTATCTCGTTTTCAAAGGTTACCGGCGGGGGCTTATTTTTGAGACGGCTTCTCTCGCAGGGGTCGTCGTGGGCAGCATAGTGGCTGTGCGTATGGCAAATTGGTTTTCCGATGCCGTCGGCCTTGACGGCAAGAACGCTCTCCTTGTCTCATTCTTCGTGCTTTTTGTCGGTGTCGTGATTCTTGCAATGGCTGTGGGCAAGCTGGTGGAACGGTTCGTGAAGTTGATGCATGTAGGCTTCTTCAACAACCTTGCAGGTGCTGTTCTGGGTATGACCAAGGGGGTGTGTATTGTTGGAGTAATGCTTTATTATGTTGCTATTATTGATTTGAACGAAAAAATATTAACTCACGAGACGAAACAGGTGTCGATGCTCTATCGCCCAGTCGTGAAGGTGGGCGCCCAGCTGGTAGGCAAGATTGACGTCTATCTGGATCAGAGGAAAAAGGAGGTGGAATGCTGATACTCGCTCCGATGCAGGGCCTTACGGAACTCATTTTCAGAAAGGTCTTCAGCCGCTGTTATCCTGGGGCTTTCGACATGAGCATCAGCCCTTTCCTGTCGCTCACCCATGGCAATCTCAGGGATGCCGGAAGGAAGATAGAGGATGTCCTGCCTGAACTGAACACTGGGTCAATGCCTGTGGTGCCACAGTTGCTGGGACATGAGGTCGATGGCTTCATAGCCCTCTCCAACCGTCTTTTTGACCTCGGTTACGGGGAAGTGAACTGGAACATGGGCTGCCCTATGCGCCGCGTTGCAGGCAAACACAGGGGCTCTGGCATTCTGCCATATCCCGACGAGGTGAGGGAAATCCTCGACACCGTTGTGCCGGCAATCAGACCTGCACTCTCGGTAAAGGTGAGGCTCGGCTACCGCTCGCCCGACGAGATTGACAGGATTATCCCCATTCTCAACGACTTCCCGCTGAAGAGTGTTACTGTCCATCCCCGTATCGGCAAACAGATGTATTCGGGTACCCCCGACTTGGATCGTTTCGCCGAAATCCTGCCGCAAATCATTCACCCTGTCATCTATAACGGCGATGTCAACAGCGTCTACGACTACAGGAAAATCCGAACCCTTTTCCCTACAGTGAAGGATGTGATGATTGGGCGTGGAGCACTCTATAACCCTCTGTTGCCCACAATAATCAAGCGGCAATGCGGCGAGGACTTCCCCGGTTGCGGACTCTCTCCGGTCGGCGAGCCTATGCCGCCAGGGAGCTTTGTGGAGACCCTTACGGACGAAATCATAGGGTGCGACATCAGCACAGAGGCAAAGATACGCAAAATCAAGGAGTACTGGTGCTTGCTCTCCAAGTCATTGCATGGCAGCGAGGAGTGGAAACGCAGGCTGCTTCACTCGGATGACCTGGCGGCTATAAAAAACCTTATCCGCGAGATGACGAAATAAACCATGGCACCGATGCCGAGACCGAGCAGCGCACCGCAAATGATGTCTCCCGGATAGTGCTTGCCGAGGTAGGGGCGGCTGTAACTCATCAGGACAGCCCACGTCATCATCAATGGCGCAATCCAAGGGGTACGGTAGCCGCTGCCAAGGCTCTTCCAGAAACGGTCACCTTCGCGTGCCACCCCCACCTGTCGCCGTCGGCCGCCATAGAGGAGGCTGACGAACATGGCCACGGCAAAGCCGTTGGCTGCATGGGAGGAGACGAATCCGTAGAGGCCTCCCTTGCCGGTGCGGAACATGCGTACATCCTCCAGCGCGTGACAGGGCCTGAGACGCTGGATGCCGTCCTTGATGGCGTTGTTGCTAATCTGGTCGGCGAGGAGGAAGCAGAGCGCAATGCCGATGAGGAACCACATCCAGCTGCTCCTGTCCTTGCGTAGCGTGACAAGCAGCAGCACCAGCAGGATGACGATGGCCCACGACCATTTCTGGCTCAGACACCACAGAGCCCAGTCGAGTGTGTCGGAATAGTGGCTGTTAATCCACCAGAACACTTGTTCATCTATTGCTTTAAGCCTATCCATGCAATTCGTTAAATATTAGGTCTTTCAATTGTTGGATATTGTAACCTGTCACGGCACTTGTCATGATGGTGGGGATTGAGCGCGGAAGGGTGCGTTTCATCTGCTTGATCATCGTGTCGTCGAGGATGTCGCACTTTGTGACGGCGAGGATGCGTTTCTTGTCGAGGAGCTCGGGATTGTATTTCTTGAGTTCGTTGAGCAGAATCTTGTATTCACCCTTGATGTCCATGCTTTCGCACGACACCATGAAAAGCAGGATGGAGTTGCGCTCTATATGTCGCAGGAAACGCAGACCCAGCCCCTTGCCCTCGGAGGCTCCCTCTATGATGCCAGGGATATCGGCAATGCAGAACGACTGGTCGTCATGGTATTTGACTATGCCCAGGTTGGGTGTCAAGGTGGTGAACGGGTAGTCGGCAATCTCGGGTTTCGCAGCCGACACGACGGAGAGGAATGTCGATTTGCCGGCATTGGGGAATCCCACAAGGCCGACGTCGGCAAGCACTTTCAGTTCGATGACCACCCATCGTTCGACGGCCGGTTCGCCGGGTTGTGCATAGCGAGGTGTCTGGTTGGTAGGCGACTTGAAGTGGTCGTTGCCCCAGCCGCCCCGTCCTCCCTTGGCGATGATTGCCGTCTGGCCGTCTTCGGTGATTTCGCACAGCTGTTCGCCTGTCTCTGCATCGCGGCAGATGCATCCCAGTGGGACGTCGAGTATCTCGTCCCTGCCGTCGTGGCCTGTGCAGAGGTTCTGCCCGCCGTTCTGGCCGTTTTCGGCAAAGACATGCTTGGTGTATTTGAGGTGGAGGAGTGTCCAGCGGTTGCTGTTGCCGCGCAGCATGACATGCCCGCCGCGCCCCCCGTCGCCTCCGTCAGGGCCCGCCTTGGCGTTATACTTGACCCGGAGCAGGTGTGCGGAGCCCGCGCCGCCCTTGCCGGAACGGATCATGATCTTCACATAGTCGACAAAATTTGAAGTCACTTTACTGGGGTGTTGGTTATAGACTCTTCTGGATTGTCTAGACTTTCTAGACAGTCTAGATAGTCTAGATAGTCTAGACAGTCTAGAAAAAAAGTTTTTAGAGACTGCGGAGGTCGCTAGACGCTGCCGCAGCCTGAAAGACGGGAAAGTCTTATTTGAGTTTCTCTATCTCGGCGATTATGGAGTCGGAAATTGTCTTGATGTCGCCGAAACCGTTGACTTTCACGTGTAGTCCCTTGCCTTCATAGTAGGAGGCGACGGGTAGGGTTTTTGCCTCGTATTCTTTGAGACGGTTCTTGATGGTTTCCTCGTTGTCGTCGCTGCGGCCTGAGGTTTTGGCACGTTCCAGCATGCGGCGGATGAGCTCTTCGCGAGGCACGTCGAGGCTGACCATGCAGGTGAGCCTGCGGCCGTGTTTGGAAAGGAGCTTGTCGAGTGTCTCGGCCTGGGCAACATTGCGCGGAAATCCGTCGAAGAGGATGCCTTGCGTGTCGTTGGCGATGGCTTTGTCGATCATTTCGACGACGATGTCGTCGCTGACGAGGCTGCCGGAGTCCATGATGCTTTTGATGCGTTTGCCGAGTTCGGTCTGGTCGGCAATTTCTTTGCGGAGAAGGTCGCCGGTGGAGATATGGTTGAGGTTGTATTTCTCGACCAGCAGGTCGGACTGGGTGCCTTTACCTGCACCAGGGGCTCCAAATAATACGATGTTGAGCATGTTGGTGAATGGTGAATAGTGAATGGTGAATAGTGAATAGTGACTGGTGTATGGTGAATGGTGAATGG
>JAFSKP010000142.1 GCA_017448905.1 Bacteroidales bacterium
AATTCAAAATCGGTCCCACCCTTCTCACGCTCTTCCTCATGTCGAGCCTCGCACTCTCGGTCTACCTCAACCATCCGATGTATGAGCCCCGCGAGCGCGACTATGCCTATATCTTGTCGTTCTACACTTTCGCCATCTGGATAGCCTATGGCGCAAAAGCCATTGTCTCTTTTTTCGACAGGAAGATTTCAATTGCCAAGTATCAATTATCAATTTTCAATTTCCTCTTCCTCTTCGTTCCCATTCTTATGGCTTTCCAGAACTGGGACGACCACGACCGCAGCGGACGCTACATAGCCCGCGACACAGCCCGCAACATGCTGGAGTCGTGCGACGAGAACGCGCTGCTTTTCACCCTTGGCGACAACGACACCTTCCCCCTTTGGTATCTGCAGGAGGTTGAGAAAGTCCGCACCGATGTCCAGGTCATCAACATCTCCCTCCTCGGCAGCGACAGTTACGCTCGCTCCATAGAAAAACAACTTGCAAATCAAGCCGGTTCGTATCTTTCCTTGTCCGAAACTGGAGGTTCATATCGTCGCATGATGGCGATAATAAACAATTACGGAGAGCAGCGTACTCCTTATTTCAGCCATTATGCCGAGCGCGACAAGCGGGTCGATTTCGACGGTCATCTCCAGCTCTGCGGCATGGTCTACAGGCTCTCCGACACTGCGTCAGCAGACAGCGTCGACCTCGACCGCTGCTCGCGTCTTATGGCTGAAACATTACAGTGGGAATCACTCGAGGATGTCTATATCGACGAGACCTCGCATGGCTTTCTGCGTCAATATTGGCTCGATGCCATCCTTGCCGCCGAGAACCTTGCCGGTACAGGCCGTGATACCGATGCCCGTCAGGTACTCGACAAAACCATGGAATCCATTCCTCTGAATGTGATGTGCGACCCAGAGTTGACCTACCAGGCATCCCAGGCCTACAGCCACTGCGGTGACGCATCCACAGCCACCACACTCGCCGCCGACTGCCGCCACGCCGTCGACGAGCAACTGGCCTACTACGCCACCATGAGGAAATCCATGCAGCAGTACATCCCCTATACCATCGAACCCCTCCGCACCCTGCGAGAGAAGTTGTGACACAAAAGGGCCTTGTCTTCGTCCAGCTTGAAAAAAAATTGTTGTCTGCCAAAAACGTTGAATTAAATACAATCAAAAGCAGAAGGATGCAGGCAAACGCGTCAAGCCGTTATAATGGATAGAGACTTGCAACAAAACGCGAGGGCTGCCGTTGAACACATCAGGATGGTTCCCACCGTCGATATGGGACATGACAGAATGCAATCTCCTTGCCGTAAACACCTCAATAGCACGTCTTAACAAAGCCGGCAGGAAGGATGTCAGTCAGGTGCGTGTGGGTTCTTATTATTGGACTCAAGGTTCGGCAGTATGCAGTCTATACACATGGCAATGCTCCAGCGGAGCATGACAGAGATAACCAGCCATTCTAATGGTTGGTATATGAAAGACGCGGAAAAGCGTGTCTTTAGTTTGCCCTTTCATGCTGTTTTGTGTGTCGAATACAGATCATTGTATTATAAAGAAAACAAATTGTAGTTATTTTTGTATTTTGTAAAAAACGCATATCTTCCCTCTGAAAAAATTGGTACGTAGGCGAGGCGCTTGCCAGTGCATGTTGCCTATGTTTTAGAAGAAAACCAATACATTGTTACCTATGTTTTAGAAAGAATATTATAAAATTATGCCTATGTTTTAGAAAAATAATGTATATTTGCAGATGGAATTAGTAAATGAAATAATGTACAAGAGATTATTGATTAATCAGTTGCGCACTTGGAAGAAGAAGAGTGTACATAAGCCTTTGGTGATTCGTGGTGCAAGGCAGGTCGGCAAGAGTACATTGGTGCGAGAGTTTGGCAAGGAGTTTGACGTTTTCATCGAGGTAAATCTTGAACTCTCTGATGATGCGAGAATATTCCGCAATACTGATGACGTTGAGGAAATTTGGCGTTATTTGTGCTTGAAGAACCATGTTGTCTCCAACCCAAGTCTTGCAACGCTGCTTTTCATCGACGAAATCCAAGAAGAACCGAATGCGGTTGGATTATTGAGATATTTCTTTGAAGAGATGCCCTGGCTCTATGTCATCACTGCAGGCAGCCGGTTGCAGAGTCTCCTTAAAAAAAAGGTTTCCTTCCCAGTGGCCCGTGTCGAGTACATGAACCTCCGCCCCTTCTCATTTACGGAATATCTATCCGCGTTGGAGGGCGATTCGTGGACTGACACCGTGAACAACCTGCAGGTGACACCGCTTATGCACACCGAAATGATGAAGCAGTTTAACCGGTATACACTTATCGGTGGTATGCCGGAAGCAGTTTCCACGTATGCAGACGCGCATGACATTGAAACTCTGTCGCCCATCTTCAATTCTTTGATGAAAGGATACAATGAGGATGTGGAACGGTATGCAAAGAACGAGGAACAAGTGCGAATCATACGGCATATTCTTGATACTGCATGGTTCTCCGCAGGCGAAACAATCTCTTTTGCCAGTTTTGGAGGGAGCAGCTACTCCAGCACCCAGATACATGACGCTATGGACTGTCTCCAGCGTGCATATCTTTTATCCCTCGACTACCCCGTGACATCAACCGCTGTTCCGGCTCTCCCTGCAAAACGACGTTCTCCAAAACTGATAACCGTGGATTTGGGTATCACTAATTTTGCTGCCGGAATACAGCTAGAGTATCTCCAGAACAAGGACTTGCTTGATACTTGGCGTGGTCGTGCAGCGGAGCAGATAGTGGCGCAGGAACTGCGAGTGTTGCTCGACAAACACCTCCGTGAGAACCAGTACTTCTGGGTAAGGGATAAGAAAGGTACGACAGCCGAGATTGATTATGTATGGCAACATAATACAAGCCTCGTCCCTATAGAGGTAAAGGCAGGCACTAATTCGCATCTTCGGTCGTTGCATAGTTTTGTAAACCAGGCTGATAATCATGTTACAGCCGTTAGGGTGTGGAGCGGAGAATTCGGGGTGCAGGATGTTACGACACCAGCTCCAGACAATAAATCCTACCGATTGATAAACATTCCGTTTTATTATGTCGGCCAGATGGATAAAATATTAGACCAGTACCTATCTTAGGATACTCTTATACAGTGAGAGGAAGAACTTGTTCGGCTTCATGCAGATATCTGACTGTTAAAAAGAAAAATGGTTATCCGTATTCGTCAAAGGTCAATAACTCAAGGTTCGGCAGCATGCTGACTATACGCATGGCAATGCTCCAGCGGAGCATGACAGAGATAACCAGCCATTCTAAGGCTGGTATATGAAAGACGCAGGAAAAAGTACCATCGCTACGCGATGCATTAACATTACCTAAGTCCGAAAAAAAGTTTATCTTTGCATTTTCGTCAGTTTGACGAGCAATCCATCGAATTACTTGTTGTTGAAACAATTATTGCCGCAGGCGGGGAACGCCTGTGTGCCAGAGAGACCATGAGTAGCGACCTTTATCAGGAACGAAGCAACGTGATACGCATAATATTCCTTGTGGTGGCGGTGATTTTCATCGCCAGGCTTGCCGTCATGCAGATCTTCGACAGCTCGTACAAGGAAAAGGCCGACCAGCAGGCACTGCGTACCATCACCCAATACCCGGCACGTGGCCTGATCTATGACCGTAACGGCAAGCTGCTTGTCTACAATGAAGCCGTCTACGACCTGATGGTGATACCCAAGATGACCAAACGACTCGACACCGCTCTGTTCTGCAGCGTTGTAGGCATCTCACGCAGCGAGTTCGACCAGCGCATGATGAAAGCCTGCCGCTTCAGCTCATATAGCCCCTCCATTTTCATGAAGCAGGTGTCGAAGGAGGAATATGCCACATGGCAAAGCCACCTGTACAAGTTCCATGGCTTCTATGTCCAGCAACGAACCTTGCGTGTCTATGAAAAACCCATTGCCGCCCACGTGCTGGGCTATGTCGGCGAGGTCGACGACAACGACATCAGCGCCGACAGTACCTATTACCGCCAAGGCGACTACATAGGCAAAAGCGGCCTGGAGAAGTCGTATGAAGAGGTGTTGCGCGGCACGAAAGGCAAACGCATCATGCACGTCGATGTCCACAACCGCGAGATAGGTCCCTACTTGAACGGCTCTCTCGACACCATGGCCGTCGAAGGCGGCAACCTCTACACCACCATCGACGCTACCCTCCAGGAATATGCCGAAAGCCTCATGGCCAACAAGCGCGGCTGCATCGTAGCTATCGAGCCCGCAACCGGCGAGGTTCTGACGTTGGCTTCAGCGCCGTCCTACGACCCCAACCTGCTCGTGGGGCGCATCCGTGGAAAGAACTACTTCCAGCTTGCAAGCGACCCCTCCAAGCCTCTTTTCAACCGTGCCCTGCAGGCGCAATACCCTCCCGGATCCATCTTCAAGGTGGCACAGGCCATGACAGCCCTCAACCTGGGCGTGATAACACCCGGACAGGGATTCCCCTGCGACAAGTCGCTCGTCGGCTGCCACAACCACCCGAGCGCACGCTCGGTCCGCGAGGCCATCAAGATGTCGTGCAACCCCTACTTCTACTACACCTACCGCCGCATCATCCAACAAGGCAAGTTCAAGAGCATCTATCAGGACAGCCCCTACGGCCTGACGGTGTGGGACGACTACATGCACCGCTTCGGCTTCGGCACCCGCCTCCCTATCGACTTGCCCAACGTCAAGAGCGGACGCATCCCCGACACAGCCTTCTACAACCGTCACTACGGCAAGGAGCGCTGGGCTTTCAGCACCATCTACTCCAACAGCATCGGGCAGGGAGAGGTGGAAGTCGTACCCCTTCAGATGGCCAACCTGGCCTGCATCGTCGCCAACCGCGGCTACTACAACACGCCCCACCTTGTCCGCTTCTATGGCCCCGACTCTGCTCGCAACGAGGAATACTACAAACGCCATGAAACGGGAATCCGACCCGACTATTTCGACATCGCCGCCGGTGGTATGTATGACGTGGTGCATGTCGCCGGTGGCACCGCTCGCCGGGCCAACATCCCCGACATCGACATCTGCGGCAAGACTGGCACAGCACAGAACAGCGGTGACGACCACTCGGTGTTCATCTGTTTCGCCCCAAAGGACAAGCCGAAAATCGCCGTGGCCGTGTATGTCGAGAATGCCCGCGGCGGCGGCGGCTACTGGGCGGCGCCCATAGCAAGCCTCATCGTCGAGAAATACATACGCGGCGAGGTGACACGCAAGGATGTAGAAAACATGTACCGCACGGCAGCCCCATGCCAGAAACTGCCTCTGCCTGTCCGTAACAAAAGGAAAAAGAAATGATTGAAAACAAGATAGACTGGCTGACGATAGCGCTGTATGCCGTCATCCTCTTATTCGGATGGCTCAACATCTACGCTGCCTGCTATGACGAATCGCACAGTGCGGTTCTCGACCTGACCACGAAGCATGGAAAACAGCTCCTCTGGATAGGCGTTTCACTACTGCTCGCCGTTCTGATGACACATGTCCAGCCCTCCATCTATTCCTCTATGGCTTATCTTATCTACATGGTGATTCTGGCACTGCTGATAGTCACGCTCTTCGTGGGTGCTGTAATCAAGGGCGGACAGTCATGGATTGATTTCGGTTTTTTCAAGTTCCAACCCTCCGAGTTCGCCAAGTTTGCGACAGCACTGGCGGTGGCGAAATACATAAGCTCACTCGACAACGAAAACGACTACAGCAATATCCGCAACAAGGTGATAGTCTGGATGCTGATACTTATCCCTGCCCTTCTCATCCTGCTACAGCACGACACTGGCTCCGCACTGGTCTTCGCCAGCTTTCTTCTGCCCCTCTACCGTCATGGCATGTCGGGCAGAATACTGCTCCTGGGGCTTGCGGCCATACTGCTTTTCGTTGTTGCACTCCTTGTGAACAGGTTCATAATCGTGGGGGTGCTTGCCGCCATCGGATTGATATACCTTTTTGTGTGGCTCAGCAAACGTACGCGCAAGCACTACGTATGGGTCACGTCACTATTCCTGCTGTGCAGCGCTTTCACTTTCTCGGTAGACTTCGTCTTCGAAAATGTGCTCGAAAGTCACCAACGCGACCGCATCTATGTGCTGCTGGGAAAGACACAGGACACACGAGGGACAGGCTACAACGTCTACCAGTCGAAAATAGCCATAGGGTCAGGAGGTTTCATGGGAAAAGGATTCCTGAACGGTACAATCACAAAAGCCGACTTTGTGCCCGAACAGGAGACCGACTTCATATTCTGCACCGTAGGCGAGGAGTGGGGATTTGTAGGATGCACTGTCGTGCTGCTGTTGTATCTGGCTCTGCTCTTGCGTGTTGTACGCCTTGCCGAGCGACAACGTTCCCGTTTTTCACGCTTCTATGGCTACGCGGTGGCCAGCATACTGTTCTTTCATCTGTTCATCAACGTAGGCATGGTGCTGGGGCTCGTGCCTGTCATAGGCATCCCCCTACCCTTTTTCAGCTATGGCGGCTCCTCGCTCATGGCTTTCACAATACTGCTTTTCATCTTCCTCCGCCTCGACCAGGCAAGAACCGAACTGGTATGAATATTACCCGAATGCTTGAATGACTGATTGCTTTAGTGCTACGCAGTCAAACACTCAAGCAATCAAACAACCAAACAATCAAGCAACCAAACAGTCAAACAATCAAGCAACCAAACAATCAAGCAATCAAGATAATGCCAAAGAAACCAACTCACGAAGATCATTGCTCATTCTGTGGCCGGCCAGAGTCGCAAGTAGGTATGCTGCTCTCCGGCCTAACCGGTCACATATGCCCGGAATGTGTCATGCAGGCCAGCCTCATCATTCAGGAGCAGGGACTGGGCGTGCAGGAAGCTCCACAGACCAAAGAAAAGAATCAGGCAGCCAGACAGTCAAGCAGTCAAGCCATACCTACGCCCAAGGAAATCAAGTCGATGATGGACCAATACGTCATCGGTCAGGACGAGGCCAAGAAAGTGCTTGCCGTAGCCGTCTACAACCACTACAAACGCTTACAGTATGCCGAGCGCACCGGCGACAAAAACGACGTCGAAATCGAAAAGTCAAACATCATCCTCGTCGGCGAGACAGGTACTGGCAAGACCCTTATGGCCCGCACTATCGCACGCATGCTTGATGTGCCGTTCTGCATTGCCGATGCCACCACACTCACCGAAGCCGGCTATGTGGGCGACGATGTCGAGAATGTGCTGGTTCGTCTGCTTCAGGCCGCCGACTACAATGTTGCTGCCGCTGAACGCGGAATCGTATTCATCGACGAAATCGACAAGATTGCACGCAAGAGCGACAACCCCTCCATCACTCGCGACGTGTCGGGCGAGGGCGTGCAGCAAGCCATGCTCAAGCTTCTTGAAGGCGCCGTGGTCAACGTGCCACCGCAAGGCGGACGCAAACATCCGGAACAGCAGATGATACAGGTCGATACACGCAACATCCTTTTCATCTCAGGAGGAGCATTCGACGGCATCGAACGCGACATCGCCCTGCGCATGAACTCCAACGTCATCGGATTCAACGGCACCAAGACACGCGATGAAATCGACAAGCACAACATGCTCAAATACATTGAGCCGATGGATCTTAAGAAGTTCGGCCTTATCCCCGAACTTGTCGGACGTTTCCCGGTCCTTACACACCTCGACCCTCTCGACCGCAACGCACTTCTGCGCATCCTCACCGAGCCCAAGAACGCACTTGTGAAACAGTACCAGGAGCTCTTCAAAATGGACGATGTGGAGCTTGCGTTCGAGCAGGATGCCCTCGATGCTATCGTCGACACTGCCGTGAAATACAAACTCGGTGCACGAGGTCTCCGCTCCATTGTAGAGAACACCATGAACGACATCATGTTCAATCTGCCCGACCATAGAGGCGAGAAATATGTCGTCACAAAAGAGATGGTAGTGAGTGCCTGAATGCCTGAATGCTTGAATGCCTGAGTGCTACGCAATCAAGCATTCAAACAATCAAGCATTCAAGCAATAACACATTCAAGCATTCAAACAATCAAGCATTCAAGCATTCAAGCAATAACACATTCAAGCAATAACACATTCAAGCATTCAAGCAATAACACATTCAAGCAATAACACATTCAAGCAATAACACATTCAAGCATTCAAACAATTTGTATGATGAAAGATAGCGTTATAATCTATTCCGGAGGGCTTGACTCCACCACCCTGCTGTATGAGGAGCATCCACGCATCGCGCTGGCCGTCACCTTCGACTATGGAAGCAACCACGCCAACCGCGAAATTGCCTGTGCACGTCACCATTGCTCATCGCTAGGCATCGAGCACCTTGTAATCGAACTCGGCTTCATGAGCCGGCACTTCAGCTCGTCGCTGTTCAGCGGAGCCGATGCCATACCCGACGGCAACTATGCGGAGGAAAACATGAAAAGCACTGTGGTTCCCTTCCGCAACGGCATCATGCTCTCCATAGCATGTGGCCTCGCCGAAAGCCGTGGGCTGAAACGTGTGCTTATCGCCAACCATGGCGGCGACCACGCCATCTATCCCGACTGCCGTCCTGGGTTTGTCTCAGCCATGGACCGTGCCATGAAAGCCGGCACCTACGATGGTGTGCAGCTGGCGGCTCCCTACACCAACCTCACCAAAGCCGACATAGTCCGTCGGGGTACTGCCCTCGGCATCGACTATGGCATGACCTACTCTTGCTACCGCGGTGGCGAAAGACACTGTGGCACATGCGGCACATGCATCGAACGTCGCGAAGCTTTCAGCGAAGCAGGCATCCCCGACCCGACCGTTTACGATTGCTTGAATGCTTGAGTGACTGATTTCTTGAGTGCTACGCAATCAAACAATCAAACATTCAAGCAATCAAACAATCAAACAATCAAGCAATCAAACATTCAAGCAATCAAACAATCAAGCAATATGTACTACGTGACAAAGCATATTGAAGTCTCGGGTGCACACCGGCTCGAACTGGACTATCCGAGCAAGTGCACACAGCTGCATGGCCACAACTGGCAGATTACTATTTACTGCAAAAGCCGCGAACTTGACAGCAACGGCATGGTCGTGGACTTCTCCCACATCAAGAGCAGCATCGTCGATAAACTCGACCACAAGGTGATTAACGACATCATAGGCTGCAACCCCACTGCCGAGAATATCGCACGCTGGTGCCAGCAACAGGTGCCCAACTGCTACCGTGTCGACGTGCAGGAGACCACAGGCAACACCGCCACATACGAAATCGACGAATGCAATGCCTGAATGCTTGAATGGCTGACGTTTCAAAAAACTGCGTAGCACCCAAACATTCAAGCAATCAAACAATCAAACAATCAAGTAATGATAGTCAACGAGATATTCTACTCTCTGCAAGGTGAGGGCTTCCAGAGTGGAACCCCTGCAGTCTTCGTGCGCTTTAGCGGCTGTAACCTGCGGTGCCCTTTTTGCGACACCTGCCATGAGAATGGAACTTTCATGACAGAGGAATCCATTGTCGACGAGGTAGCCAAGTACCCTGCCGGACTGGTGGTGGTCACCGGCGGCGAACCCTCTCTGCAACTCACCGGCTCGCTTGTCGACAAACTCCATTCCCTCGGCAAACTTGTGGCCGTTGAGACCAATGGCACACGCGAGTTGCCAGCCAACGTCGACTGGATAACACTCTCTCCTAAAGAGGCTTTTTTAGGACCGCAGGCTACAGTAGTGATTTCACGTTTCGACGAGGTCAAGGTTGTCTACGACGGCTTGCACGACCCCGCAGGGCAGTTACACAGCCTTGACACCAAAAAGGCTCACCTGTTCCTTCAGCCATGCGATACCGGCGACATGAAGCGGAATATCAAAACCGTTCAGGCTGCCATCGAATACATAAAGCAAAACCCCCACTGGCGGCTTTCATTACAGATTCATAAAATACTGAATATCGATTAGCGCCCCATACCCAACGGCATCGGTATTTGGACAAGGCTTTTTGTCTTGCTGTCGACACGGAGACACAGCTGCTGACGCCCGTTGGTGAGCAGCAGGTAGGGAACCTGAAGGACAATGTTGTAACGGCATGCCTGGTCGATAACCTTTTGGGTGATTGGGACTGTCTCTCTCTTGCACTCCACTATCATCCATGGCTTGACAGACTTGTCATAGACCACAATGTCGCAACGGCGAGTCAAGCCGTTAAGCGTTATCGCCGCCTCTACCTGCATCAGTTCCAGCGGATACCCGCACGACTCATGGAGATAAATGATGGTATTTTGACGCACCCACTCTTCGGGAGTCAATGCGACCCAGCGACGGCGAACAGGATCAAGAATTTCCGGTGCACCATCGCTATTGGTACGAGTCTTCGCTGTCAATTCACTAACCACTATTCACTATTCACTATTCACT
>JAFSKP010000143.1 GCA_017448905.1 Bacteroidales bacterium
TAGTGAATGGTGAATGGTGAATAGTGAATATGAATGGTGAATAGTGAATGGTGAATAGTGAATGGTGAATGGTGAATAGTGAATAGTGAATGGTGAATGGTGAATGGTGAATGGTGAAATCATGTAGAACATATTATCAATGTGATGCAAACGATTATTATTAACGGTTTTTTAGAACACTTATTCAGAGTAAAACAATATATATTCCCATCATTCCCATCATTCCATAGGAAAAAACAAATAATCAAAATATCATGAAACATCTAAAACTTTTCACGCTGCTGGCCATAGCAGCAACGGCACTGACAGGATGCACCAAGGAGTACATCACCGAGGAGTACATCACCAACGCCACTCAAGTGTTCACCCACGAGTACACAATCGTCCCCAACGACTGGCATCGCAACCAAGGCAACGAACCAGGCATGGACAACTACATCTATGCCACATTCGAAAATAGCGACATCACCGACGAGGTGGACCTGAGCGGCAGCGTTACCGCCGACGCCTGGCTCATCTACAACAACGGCGATAACCTCAGCTCGTGGCATCCCCTGCCTTACGTCTACCCTATCGAAATCAACGTCACCAACGATGACGGAACCACCGGAATCGCCATCGTCCCCGAGACCCTCCGCATGGAATGGGAAATTGGCACCGTGACGTTCATCATCCAGGATCTCGACGGCTACGACCCCGAGGACATGAGCGGCACCATCACCGTCCGCGTCAATGTCATCAAAAATCTATGATTCCATAAGAGGATGACTAAAAAAAGGATGGTCCGTCAGGTCATCCTTTTTTTTCGCTTTTATTCAAACACTCAAGCATTCAAGCATTCGAGCATTCAAGCATTCGAGCATTCAAGCATTCAAGCATTCAAACACTCAAGCATTCAAACACTCAAGCATTCAAGCATTCCCTCTCACACCATCATCAGATAGTTAATCTCCTGCTGCGTCAGTTCACGGTAGCGGCCTCGAGGGAGGTCTTTCTTGGTGAGGCCGGCGAAGACGGTGCGGTCCAGCTTCTTGACCTCGTATCCGAAATGCTCGAAGATGCGGCGAACGATACGGTTCTTCCCTGAATGCAGAGCCACACCGACAACACGGCGATCCTTGCCATCGCCTTGATACTGAATATCATCGACGGCAATAGGGCCATCCTCAAGTTCAATACCCCCGACCATCTGCTTCATGTCAGCGTATGAGACGGGCTTGTCAGTCTCGACCTGATAAATCTTGTAGACATTGGACGACGGATGTGTCAACCGTTTGGTCATCTCGCCATCGTTGGTGAAAAGCAGCAGTCCTGTGGTGTTCTTGTCGAGTCGGCCCACCGGGTAGATACGCTCACGGCAGCAGCCCTGCATCAGCTGCATGACTGTGTTGCGTTCCTGTGGGTCGTCGAGGGTGGTGATATATCCTTTAGGCTTGTTGAGCAGGAAATAGCGTTTGGGTTCGCTACGCAGCACCTCGCCGCCATACGACACCACGTCGCCCTCCTTGACCTTGAAGCCCAGCGTGGTGACAACCACACCGTTGACCGACACTGCGCCGGCCTCAATAAGCTTGTCGGCATCGCGACGCGAGCAGATGCCGGCATTTGAGATGTACTTGTTGAGCCTCGTCGTGCCGTCGTACTTGGGTTCTGGGGGCGACTGGCGGTTGCGGCGCATGTTGATTTTGTGCTGTATGATTTCTTCCGTACCTTTCAGTCGGCGTGTTTTCGGTTTACTGTACGTTTTTGGGGACTGGTTCTCTGGAGGTTGGCGTTTCCCCTCTGAGGTCCTGTTATCACGGTTGCGCGAGGAACGTGGCTTTTTCCATTCCCGATTGTTAGACTCTTTTTCATTCATGGCCTTTTGTGTTTAGTATGTATAGTGATGTTTAGTCGATGCAACAATAATGGTTAAAAATGAAGGACGTAAGGACCCTGGTTCTCCAACGCTTGTGTGTCGAGCACGGTAGCCACCTCTTTGGCCATCATCAGGAAGACATTCAGTTTTCTGTCCAGCAGCCAGCGTATGGCGTCGACATCCTCGCGACAGGCCATGGCAAACATCAGGTTGCAGATGTGGGTGTTCTTGCCTATCCACACCCGCGCCCGGTCGTCGCCGTCGATGGCGTTGCTCATGACGGCAAGCCAGTTGTAGCCATGCTGGCAGAGCCACTTCATGGCCTCGACGTCGCCACGGATAGCGTTCGAGAACGCCGCCAGCTCGGGGTAGCCTCCGTCGAGCAGCCAGCGGAAGAAGTCCTTGCGGCCGGCGATGCTCTTGGTCAGGGCCAGCAGTATCTTTATGTCGTATTTCTCAAGTCCCAAAATCAGCTTCTGATTTTTGCTCCAAGCTTTGTTTCAAGGTTCTTCTGCAGCTTTGCCATGACAGCCTCGATCTGCTTGTCGTTGAGTGTCTTGTCGGGATCCTGCAGGGTGAAGCTGACGGCATACGACTTGCAGCCCTCGGCGATACCCTTGCCGACATAGACATCGAACAGGGAGACTTTCTTCAGCAGCTTCTTCTCCGTGGAGCGGGCGACTGTCTCGACCTGGTCGAAAGTGACGCTGTTGTCAAGCACCAGGGCGAGGTCGCGGCGTACCTCGGGAAAGCGGGCTATCTCGGTGTAGGTCACATCCTTCGATGGCAACGATTTGAGCAGGAGATCCCAGTCTATGTCGGCATAGAACACCTCCTGCTTGCAGTCCATCTTCTTGAGGGTGGCCGGTGCGAGACGGCCGACGACGGCCAACTGCTTGCCGCTGTCCTTGAACTGATAGGCCAACCCCTCGGCAAAGAACCTCTCTCCGACAGGAACAGCCACCAGGCGTTCCATGGGAATACGCAGCCGGTGAAGGATATTGAGCAGATGTGCCTTGGCGTCGAAGAAGTCCACTTTCTTCTTCGGTGCACGCCAGCTCTCGCCCTGCACCGCACCGGTCATGAAGAACGAAAGATGCTGTGTCTCCCGGTAGGCCCTGCCGACGGGAATGACAGACTTGTTTTTGGTCTCATATCCCTCGGGGGTCATCTCGTAGGTGCGTCCGAACTCGTAGATTTTCTGATCGAAAATCTTGTGGTTCATATTGTAAGTTATGCACTCCAGCCCCCCCCACAGCAGAGTGCGGCGCATAACGTTGAGCTCCTTCGACAGCGGATTGAGAATCTGCACATTGTATCTGCTGTCGAAATCGGGGTCATTATCATAGTATGCACTCTTGGTCAACGAGTTGTTCATAATCTCGTTGAAACCGTTGTAGGTCAGGTAGTCCGAGGCTATGTTCTTAATCTTGTTGGGATTGGGCTTCACACCATACGACAGGCAGCTGTTCAGACGTTCATCGAACTCCACGTTGTTATAGCCGTAGATTCGCATAATCTCCTCTACGACGTCGCATTCGCGTGTCACGTCAACCTTGCATGTGGGTATTCTCAGCGTCATGCCCTCGGCGTCCTCGGCAGCGATTTCAATGTCGAGCGACGTCAGCGACGCGCGTATGGCATCGAGTGGGATTTCCTTACCGATGAGGTCGAACACACGACGGTAGTTGATTTTCACCTCGGCACGCTCTATAGGTTTTGGATAGATATCGACAATATCGCCACACACCTCGCCGCCAGCCAGCTGCCTGATGAGATATGCGGCACGGCGAACGGCCCAGATGGTGATGTTGGGGTCGCAGCCGCGTTCGTAGCGGAACGAGGCATCGGTCTTCAGACCGTGACGCTTCGAGGTCTTGCGGATGGTGACAGGGTCGAAGTAGGCACTCTCGATGAAAACGTCGGTCGTCTCCATCGTCACTCCCGACTTCTCGCCTCCGAAAACTCCGGCTATGCACATGCCTTCCTTTGCATTGCATATCATCAGGTCGCGGCTGTCGAGCTTTCGTTCCACACCGTCGAGGGTCACGAACGGGGTGTCCTGAGGCAGACGATGCACCTCAATCTGGCCGCCTTCAATCTTGGAGAGGTCGAAGGCGTGCAGCGGCTGCCCCACTTCCATCAGGATGAAGTTGGTGATATCCACTATGTTGTTGATGGGACGCAGCCCTACGGTGCGAAGCTTGTCCTTCAGCCAGTCGGGCGACTCCTGTACATGTACACCCTTGATGGTGATGCCACTGTAGCGCGGACACAACTCTTTCTCATCCACCTTGACCTTTATCGCCCGCGGGTCGTCTCCATGCTGGTTGACGGTCAGAGTCTCGTCGACTTCGGGCCATTGGATGGCAAGGTTCTGATGTTCACGGGTATTCAACACTGCCACCACATCGCGTGCCACGCCGATGTGAGAAGTGGCGTCCGAACGGTTGGCGGTGATGGCGACCTCGAGCGTGTAGTCGTCCTTGACGTTGAAGTATTCTTTCGCCGGCATTCCCACTGGTGCGTCGTCAGGCAGCACCATGATGCCGTCGTGGCTCGAGCCGAGCTGCAGCTCGTCCTCGGCGCAGAGCATTCCCTCGCTCACCTCGCCACGCAGCTTGCCTTTCTTTATCTCATAGAACTCCGTGTCCGAAGTCCATATTTTCGTTCCGATTTGAGCACAGACGACCTTCTGTCCCGCCGCAACATTTGGGGCTCCGCATACGATGTGCAGCGGCTCGCCGGTGCCGACATCGACGGTCGTCACATGCAGATGGTCCGAATTCGGGTGCGCCTCGCAGGTCAGCACCTGGGCAATCACCACATGCTCCAAGCCTCCCTTGATGGTCTCGACTTTCTCCACTCCCTCAATCTCCAGCCCCGAGAAAGTCAGCAAATCGTCTAGTTCGTTGGGCGACAACGATGTCTTTACATAATCCTTAAGCCAATTATAGGATATCTTCATATATCTATATATTAACGGTTTCTATACTTTTTGCAATATATGTTCAAAACTTCTATATAACAACTTTGTTATTGTCTGTTATTGTTGAAGTTGCAGGCGAGCCGCCTGCACTCCAAGGATGCTGCAAAGATAGCATTTTTTTTCCTAATACCAACAGTTTTTCTTGCTAAGCTCCAAAAAGGGACAATAGTCCACCCGTTCAGCCCAACCTCACCCTCGGGTCGAGGAGGGCGTAGAGGATGTCTGTCAGAATATTGATAACCACCAACAAGACACAGACAAAAAGAATAGACCCCATGACTACAGGGAAGTCATATTTCTCGAGTGCGTCAACGATAGCGACTCCCATTCCCTTCCAGTCGAACACATACTCCACAAAGACTGCTCCCGCCATCAGCCCGGCGAGCCAACCCGACGCCGAGGTGACAATAGGGTTGAGCGCGTTGCGCAGCGCATGGTGTAACAGTATGCGTGTACGGCCAAGCCCTTTGGCCCGCGCGGTGCGTATGTAATCCTGCGAGAGGACTTCGAGCATCGAGTTCTTGGTGAGCTGCACGATGACCGACAGTGGCCTTATGCCTAGCGTCAGTGCCGGCAAGACGAGGTTGCGTATGTCCAGATATTCGCCGCAGCCATAGTCGTCGACACTGTAGAGGCTGCCGGTCATCCCCAGGTGTGTCCAGTCGGCTAGCAAAAAAGCAAAGAACCATGCTATGAGTATAGCTGCAAAAAAGGATGGCAGCGACATGCCAAGCGTGGAGATGAACAGCGTTAGCCTGTCAATCCAGGTATCCTTGTAGACGGCCGACAGGACACCTAAAAAAATGCCCACGGCAAGGGCTATCGCCATTGCCGTAAGTGCCAGCACCGCAGTTTGCGGAAACGCGGAGGCTATGATTTCGGTGACACGCCGCTTCGTCTGGTACGAGCGTCGCAGATACGGCATCTTGGCTACAACCGTTGTCTTCCCGACAGTCAGCAGCCTGGCATAGGGCGCGTATTTCTCGGGCGAGAGATACCAAAAGCTGCCGACATCGCTATTGTCGTGCAACGAAATGGGCGACAAGTCGTTGATATAAGCCAAGAACTGCTGTCCTACAGGCCGGTCCAGACCCAAGTCGCGGTTTATTATCTCGATGCTCTCAGCGTCGGCTCGCTGACCGAGCATCATGCGAGCCGGGTCGCCAGGCAGGATATTGAACAGGAAAAAGACCAACGTTACAACGCCCAGCACGACGAGCAAACCGTAAAGCAGTCTTTTGCCTATATACCTGACCATTAGTAAAATTTAAAGGTGAATCATAATCCCTGATAGTCGCGGGTCTCGTCCTTGACGTTGGCTTCAAGGACTTTACGGATATTCTCCTTCAAGCGTAGCGTTGCCTTGTCGACACTGTCGCGCTTGGAGGGTCGGTAGAGGTTCTTGTAGCGCAGCTTGGGTGAGAGGTCGAAGTTGAGTTTGGGCATGGTACCCAGCACATCTACTGCCAGTCGCACAAGCACTGGACTCCTGACGAGTTCCACATGGTAGTCGTAGTTGTTGTCGAGGTCGTGACGACCCTCGGCGACAATGTCGTACTTGTGCAGAGAAAGCAAGAAGGGGTCTACCACCAGTTCGTTGCGGAAGACGCTCATCGTGATGTCGAGGCTGTCGACATGGATCTTGGTGTCGTCCTCACGCCAGTTCTTGAGCTGCAAGAGCTTGGCTATACGGTCGATATCCTTGTTGTCGAGCACCACAAGGTTCTGTCCGCTCAACGCAGCAGCTGCCCTGAGGGTACTCATCTTGGGCTTGTAGAAAGCATTGACGTATGTCTCCGCACAGAGGTGGAAGTCGGCTCCCCCTTCCAGGTCGCCAAGCATAGGCACCAAGGTGTCGACGTATGGAATCATCTTGACAAGCTCCTGGATATTGATGTCGAGGAGATGGAAGTCCATGCCTACAAAGATGTGGTTGACACGCGGAGTGCGGTACATGCCGGTAAGCTGCATACGCGCCGCCTTGCAGACAAAGCCCACCTGGTTGAGCACAGCGACACCGTCGCGGATCTGCACATCGCCGGCAACCTCGCGGATGTCGTTCTCGAATGCCCTGGCCTCCTTGATACGGGTGTGGAGCGTGAAGTCCACATCGCGTGGCACTATGAACGGATTGGCGGCGGTATCGACATTGTCGGCCTTGCGTTGCGCCTCAAGGGTGTCGGCATCGCTGCCCATGCCGCTGAATGTCTCCATGAGGTCGTCGACATTGGTATAGTTCGACGTGAGGTAGAGGTCGCCCTTCAGCATCTCCTCGTGGCTGAGCCACTTCTCGAGTCCGGTGACTGCCCCCGAGAGGTAGAAGTCGCTGTTGCCGAAAACAACATTGGCACTGGCTATTTCGCAGCGCTCAGGCTTGTAGTTGAACTTGATGTCTGGAATCTGGACGACGTAGGCCATCTTCGCGAGGTCGATGTAGCCACGCTTGAAGTCAACATCCAGGTTGGGAGACCACTGCCACAGGGTGTTGCTCCTCGACGGGTCGTAGTCGGCACCACCCTTGACGGAAAGTCCCGCGACATCCACCGTCGTGCTGTCGTCGACCTCACAATGCAAGGCGCTGCTGTTGAAGTCGACCTTGTATTTCACATTCTTGCTCTTCTTGCTTTGCGGCAACATCGCGAAGGTGCCTCGCGGCTCCGTGACGGATGCTTTCATAGTGTCCATGGATCCCGACAAGGATGCCATGTCGAAATCACATACCACGCGGAGGGGTTGGGTCGTGTCGAAGATGTTGTTGACAGCCACCTTCAGAGAGGTCTTGCCCAGCTTCCCGACAATACCGTTGTTGGGCAAGTTGGCATCAACCGACGATGCCGTCAGTGTCGCCGACAGCAGCTCGTCGAAGAGGCCTCGCTTCAGCCTGGAGGGCAGCTGGACATTGATGTTGGCCTGCGGTATCTTGGCGTAGATGGTGTCGTAGTCGACGTCGAGGTCGCTCAAAGCAATGTCGCCGGCAAGTTTCATATGGGCAAAGTCAGTCTTCTGCAGCTGATTGAGATTTGTCTGTACCTTAAGGTTCAGTTTTGCCTTGCCATCCATCACCAGGTTCATGTCGGACGGCATCATGGGTTTCGCGTCGGCAAGGAAGATGTTGCCTTTCAATGCGGCATTGATGTTCATCGCACCCATCAAGTCGGCGACATGGCCCGCAAGCTCCACGTCGTTGCGACCCGTGCGGGCTGCCACTCTCTTCACATCCACATTTGTCACACCGCCGTCATTGAGGTCGAGATCGGCATCCAAGTCTGCCGTGATAGCGGTGAAGCTGTATGGCAGTATCGAACGGTCCTCAAACCTACCGTTCTTGAGTTTCAGATTGGCTGTCACCAACGGCGTCTTGCCGCCGCCCAGCTGACCTTTGGCTTTACCTGTCAGCTCGGCATCGGCATCCAGCTTCATCTTGCCACGCCAGCTGGTGAATTCCGAAGGCAGAATGGCGAGGAGGTCGTTGACGTTCCAACTGTTGGTGGCAAAATCCAAGTCTACCGACATCGGCTCGCCAGCCTGGGGTAGAGCCACATCTCCGTTTAATTCAATGGCATATTCCTTCAGCCGCAGCATTAGCTCTTCAACATTGAAGTGCATTTTCTCAACATCACCCGACACCTTGCCTTCAAGGTCGAGCAAGTCGCCACGGTGACTGTCCATGGCATCAGAGACGAACTGCCGTCCATCCAGCGAGAAGCGTCCTTCCGGAACCGTCAGGGTCACCCTGCCCGAGAGCGTCCCTTCCTCGGTCTTGCCTTTCAGCCGCATAGCAACAGCGCCAAGGGCTGCACTCACGGCGCTGCTGTCGCCACTCATGGCAAAGTCGGCACCTTCTATCTCGACGTTCATGTCGGCATTGATACCATCGGCGCCATAATTACCATCTAAGGCAATAGTCATCTCTGACAGACGCGCATCTACGTTCGACTTCTCATCAAGATAGGTGGCATCGAGATGGTTGACGCGTATGGCATTCAACGAGACGAGCTCCGGCATCGTGAATGAGCTGCCTGTATCCTCCTCTTCCGACGAGGGGAAAACATCATAATTTGCGACACCGTCAGCCGAGGTGTAGAGGCTGGCCCGCACGCCGTCAAGAACAAGCTTCTTGACCTCGATATTATTGTTTTTCAGATATTCGCGAACGTTGATGCCTACTCCGAGCTGCTTGACGTAAGCCACCGTGTCATTGGGAGCTCCATCGATGGGATTGACAAGCACGAAGCCGTCAACCTCAAGCCCGACGTAGGGGAAAGTCTTGAAAAAAGTGAGGTCGACATTGTCGAAATGGTTCTCACATGTTATAAACTTGTCCGACAACTTGTTGACGATAGATGTAAGACGTGCTGGAGTGAGTACGAGCCAAAGTGCCACGGCAACGGTTGCAATCACAAGGCCCAAAAATGACAGCAGCGAAATGATGGCTATCTTCCATCCCTTTTTCATCTTCTTCTTCGGTTTAGGCTCCGAAGGTGCAATCGCGGCACCGTTGTTTGATTGTTTTTCCATCTTTGCCTGAATCAATTTGTCTTTGTGAAAGAATATGTTTTGCCAAACTTGTCAGTATACTTCAAACTGTTGTTGTTCAACTCCGTGATAGTATATACACGAGGTACTGTCCAGTCCTGTGTCATCTCCATCCAATGGATATGTGTCAACGTGTTTTCCTTTGCATCATATTCCCATTTGAAGGCTTGTGCCTCATCCTCATGCACATCGTCGGCAACGTCCCATGTGACACCTGTATTGCCGTTGTCATACCGGTAGTACTCGCTCCCGTTGACCCATTTGCCGATAAGCAGGTCGGGGTCGAACTTGTCTTTCTTGCACGACACCGTCAGAAGCAGCAGTGCAGAAACCAAAAAGATGATTCTCGATATCCTTTTCATCTCTTTTTTAGGATTATTCAAAAATAAGTCGTGACAATAATTATGGTTATTTCGTTGATATGAACGAAAGAAAATCTTCAAACCTTAAACCTTAAACTTTAAACCTTAAACCCTAAACCTTAAACCTTAAACCTTAAACCTTAAACCTTAA
>JAFSKP010000144.1 GCA_017448905.1 Bacteroidales bacterium
CAAATTCTATCTCTGCCCGGCGTTTTACTATGAAGAAAGGGTTGGAGTTACACCACCGCAGAATGCGGTGGCCCCCTTAGACATCCCCAACCAGCAGCTGCTGCGCCTCGACCATGCACCTCTCTGTCGCCACTGCGACGCTTACCACTGCCGCCGGTGCGTGTGGCTCAACCGCAAGACCACGCTGGAGTTGAACACTCCAAGCCATGAGCAGTGCGTCGTGGCGCATACCGAGCGCAATGCCGCCCGCCGCCTGCTGGCTTCCATCCGCGAGGTGGGCGAGTTCATGCCCGAGGTGGAAATCAAAGAAATCAAATATCTTGATCCCTTTGATGTCCGTAAGGAGTGGTGAAAGAAAATGTAATTTGAAAAACAAACACTTATGGCAAAAGAAAAAGTAGGACAAGTGACCCCTGAGGAGCGCAACGAGATACAGCAGCTCTTCGAACGCCGCAACGGCCTCAACGAACTGGCCAAGATACTCACCCCCGACAATGACGCCCTCTACCAGAAGCTGGTGAAGGATATGGGAGAGACGGGCACCCGCTTCCAGAACTGGTGGGACCGTATGGCACAGCAGTACCAGTGGAAGAGCACCCCCAACGGCCATTGGGAAATCAACTTCGAGACATGCGAGATATTCCTGAGTGAATAGTGATTAGCGATTGGTGAATAGTGAATAGTGACTAGTGAACAGTGACTTGTGAATGGAAAATCGACAGTAAAACAAATAAACCATGAAACTACTTGGTGTTATCGGCGGGTCCGAAATAATCGTCATACTGCTTATCGTCCTCGTCCTCTTTGGTGGGAAGAAGATACCCGAGCTGATGCGCGGTCTCGGCAAGGGCGTGAAGGAGTACAAGAAAGCCATGAACGGCGTGGAGGAAGAGCTGAACAGCGCTATCAATGCCGAAGAACCTTCTGCCAGACAAAAAAACAATGCCCTTGATCCAATGATCGCAGGCGATGAGCAAAACTATCAGTGAACGTTTTGCCTGCGTACCAGATTCCGCAGGCGGGGGTGCCTGCGTACCAAGTCCCGAAGGTTGACGGGGCTGCCATGCACAAGTCCCCTCCACGCGAGCCACCGGCTCTTGTGCCATTGCCTCTATGGATGTTGTATGAATTCTCGATAATTGTCGCCCGAAAGGCAGAGCCAAAAGATTTGACTGTTGATGGGACGTAGAAAAGTTATTCCTCGATTTTCCTTTCTTTGATTGACCAGGATTCGGTGTCGAAGCGGATGCCTACCTTGACGACGCGGCGGCCGTCGGTCTGATAGCTCTCGGCGAAGCGGCGTTCATCCATCTGGCGTATGGCCTTGTCGGCATCGTCGCGTAGCTTGAACTCGAAGAGGTAGGTGGTTTGAGGCATGTGGACAACCATGTCGATGCGGCCGCGCCAACGTTTCACCTGCGTCTGCACGTATGCCTCCATCATACTGAAGATAAGGAAGAAAGTGTATTCATAGAATCCCTCGCGGAATGGAGCCTCATAGAGTTTCTGCTTGAATCCTTCGACGTAAGGCAGGCTTTCGAGGAATGTGTCCAGCTCGTCAAGTGCGGTCTCTATGTCGTCTTTCCACAATGCCCTTGCAAATCGAATCCCGAATCCGCTCTGCACTTTGTCCAGCCTGATGCCGGTGACAGCCGGCAGCAGACATTCAGTCAATCCCACACGCACTTCCTGGTTGGGGATGGCGAGGCGGTAGTTGTCGAAGATGGGGTCATATTCTCTGATAGTGAGGTATCCCGATTGGTAAAGCAGGGGGTAGATGCTGTCCATCTTCTCAGTAGGGGAGTCGAAGGCGGAAGCTTGAAGGTCAACGTTCTCCACATCGGTTATCTCAACCTTGTAGTGCCTCATTTGATCTACAAGAAACGTGGGTGTGCCGCTGGAGAACCAGTAGTTCTTTATGGCTTTGTCGGCGAAAGCGTTCAGAAGGCTGAAGGGGTTGTAGATATCTTCTGATTTGTCTGAGAAATGGTAGCCGTCATATTGCTGCTTCAGCCTTCGATGCATCTCATCGTCGCCTATGCCCATGGATTCGGCCATGAGGTGGATGTCTTCTGCCATTGCTGTAGCCAGCTCGCTCTCGGTGATGCCGCAGATGGCAGAGAACTCGGGGTTCATCGAGACGTTACGCAGGTTGTTCAGAGTGGAGAAGATGCTGAGCTGGCTAAATTTGGTTATGCCCGTTATGAAGCAGAACTTCACCATGCCCTCGCAGGCCTTGAGGGGCTGGTAGAACTCCTGCATCACCTTCCGCATGGCGGCAAGACCTTCGTCGTGCATCACCTCGAGCAGCGGCGCGTCGTACTCGTCGATGACTATCACGACTTGGTTGCCTGTCTTGTTGTATGCGTTGGCTATCACCTTTTTCAGGCATTGTCCAGGAGTGTTTTCCCTCATCTCGACACCATATTCGCCACAGTAGGGCTCGATAATGTCAAGCAGCTCGTTAAGAACTTCTTTTTTGGAATCCTTGTTTTTTGCAGTGCTGATGTCCAGGTGCAGCACGGGATACTGTTTCCATTCTTTTTCCAGCTCCATGATTTTCAGCCCCTCGAAGAGATGCCGCTCGCCACGGAAATAGGATGTTATCGTCGTCGAGAGCAATGACTTGCCGAACCTGCGGGGACGGCTGAGAAAAACATAGGGGCTTGTTTTGGAAAGTTTCCAAATCATGTCGCTTTTGTCAATATAAATATATCCTTCGCTTCGGATTTTTTCGAAGGTCTGCACCCCTACCGGGTATTTGCGTTGGATGGTCTCCATGGTGGCTAATAGTTTGTTAAACAATTCTCAAGCGTAATGTCGCATCCGTATTTATCTTTGCAAAGATAGTCATTTTCTACAAAACGGCAAGTAGTTCTGCAACCGTCATGGCTAGCTGCCATTCTTCATCGTAACGACAGCCGTTGTCAACTCTGTCTGAAGATTTCGTTCAGCTCCTCGTTGCTGAGATTGCCAATCCAGTTCTCGCCTGTGGAGACGGTCATGTCGGCCAAGTGTTTCTTCTCCTGTATCATGCTGTCTATCTTTTCTTCGAAGGTGTTCTTGGTGATGAAGCGGTGTACCACCACGTTCTGGTGCTGCCCTATGCGGTAGGCACGGTCGGTGGCCTGGGCTTCGACGGCAGGGTTCCACCAGAGGTCGTAATGTATGACATGGCTGGCGGCGGTGAGGTTGAGTCCCGTGCCTGCGGCTTTGATCGAAAGAATGAAAATCCTGCTCTCTGGACGGTTCTGGAAGCTCTCCACCATCTCGCTCCTCTTCTTCAGCGTGCATCCACCGTGCAGGAACAGAGCCTCTTGTCCCAGGTGTTCCTTGATGATACCCTGAAGCAGGTCGCCCATCTCCTTGAACTGGGTGAAGATGATAACCTTTTGGCGGTTGCTGACGATGCTCTCCAGCAGAGTGAGGAGTGTTTCGGCTTTGCCTGAGAGGTCGGAGCGTGTCTCCCCGTTTTTGAGAAACAGGGCGGGATGGTTGCATATCTGTTTCAGCGCCAGTATCAACTGTAATACTAACCCCTGACGCTTGAAGATAGCCTGCTGTGTTGAGGTGTCGGCATTCTCAATCACCTCCATGGCATGTTCCACGGTCTCGTGGTAGAGTGCGGTCTGCTGCTCTGTCAGGACGGTGTAGGTGTTTTCCTCAATCTTGTCGGGCAGGTCGTCGATGATGCTCTTGTCTGTCTTGAGGCGTCGTAGCAGGAATGGCGCCGTGGTGCGTCGGAAGTTCTCGGCCACCTCTCTGTTGCCCCATTTCTGGATAGGGTGGGCGTAGCGTTTCTGGAAGGCGGCTAGGGTGCCCAGAAAGCCGTGGTTGGCGAAGTCCATGATAGACCAGAACTCCGACATCCGGTTCTCTATCGGCGTGCCGCTCATGGCTATGTGGTTCTCGGCGGGAATGGAGCGGACGGCTTTGCTCTGTGCCGTGTCAGCGTTTTTGATGTTCTGGGCCTCGTCGATTACGACGGTGTGCCAAGCGTTTTTTTTCAGAAGCGAGGCGTCGCTGCGTGCCACGCCGTAGGTGGTGAGGAGAATGTCCGACTCCATGTTCTCCAGGGTGCGACCGCTGCCGTGGTAGGTCTGGCAGGAGAGGTCTGGCGCGAAGCGTTGCAACTCGGTCTGCCAGTTGGAAATCAATGTAGTGGGTACAACAATGAGTACATGCCTCTTTTCCAGCGAGCCTTCGTTCTTGAACTTCTGTAGCAGGGTTATCACCTGCAGCGTTTTGCCTAGACCCATGTCGTCGGCAATGATGCTGCCGAAACCCAGCTTGCTGTTTCGGTACATCCATTCGTAACCCCTTTGTTGGTAGGGGCGAAGGGTGGCGTGGATCTCTTTGGGTACCGCCATTTTGCGTTGTTTCGAAAGGCTGGCGATCATCTTGCGAGCCTCGGGTGTAAGAGCCACTGCAGCACCGTCGTAGCTCTCGCTCAGCGCCGACTGTAGCAGCTCGTTGGCAGACGGTTGCCGCAGACCGCGGATGGTCTCGTCCAGTCTCGTCAAGTCGTCGGGGTTCACGTAGATGTATTGTCCTTTGAAGCGTATCAGTCCGTGGGCCTTGCCTGCTAGCTCGTTGAATTCCTCTATGCTCAACGTGTTCGTGCCCATCGCAACACGCCAGTCGAAGTCGAGCATTTTGCCCATGCTCAGCCGTGCCACGCCGTCGGCGTTGACTCGCTTCTTCTTGATAGTCATCGTTATGCGAGGTCTGACAAGCTGTTGTAATTCTTTGGGCAGCACAACTTTGATTCCCAGCATACGCATGCTGGGTACCATCTGCATCAGGAATGTCACCAGCTGCGAGGCATCCATCGTGATGCTTTCCGTCGCTTTGACGGAGACGTAATGCTCCAGTCCCGGGATGTAGGGCGACAGCATCGCCACCTCTCGCAGCACCTCAATCTTTATTGCCGAGTACTTCTTGTCGTTGATTATGTCGCTGAGCATCAGCGGCAGTCCATCAGTGCTTATGGCCAGGTCGATGGCGAAGACTTCTCCTTTGATAGACACCGTGACCATCGGACAGTATTTCCTTTCGCCAATGCTGAGACGTTCGAACCAGGAACGAATGCTCGACGGAATGGATTTCTCGCCCACGCCATCGAAGGGGTTGTCGTCCTGTAGGAAAAGGAAGTTGTATATGTCGCTATTGTTGTAGCTCGTCGTGGCCATGTCGGCTATCATGCAGCCCGTCAATGTTCCCAGCAGTAGAGCGGTCTGGTTCTTCAGGCATGCGACCTTTTTTTTATCCTTGAGTACCACCAGGTTGTCAGGCATCATCGAGTCGAGTGCTTCCACCATGTCATGCGTGGCTTTGTCGGCCATGACCGGTTGCCACAGGGTGGTGTAGTATTTGTTTTCCATCTGGAAGACCTGAGGCAGGACGGCACCGTTGGCTAGCAGGTGGAGACAACATTTAAGGGCTTGGTTCAGAGTGCGGATGGAGCGGCAGGCATCGACCAGTTCGTCGCCGTCGATGGACAATACAGAGTAAACTTCGGCGAGGTCGGGCTCAAAGCCCAGATAGTGGTTCAATGTTATCCGAACCTCCTCGTGGGGGAGGGGAGGGGGCGGCACGGTGACGCCCGTGGCTTCGGCCAGTGTCAGGCGTCCCTCCAGCACGCGGCGGGCTTTCTTCTTGATGCGCTGCATCTCGGCGGCATAAATGTCGCGAAAGTCGCCACCGACGTAGAACGCCGGTTTTTCCGGCAACAGTGCTGTCAGGGTGTGGCTGATGTCTTGCAGATGTGTGAAATCGATGGCTTCGGGGGATTCCGGCACCTCGGACGCGGAGGTTTTGGGGTCACTGGTTTCAATTATGGTGGACAGCATCGGGACACTGGATGTGTTGCCGGCTACATTGCTCAGACCTCTTTTCTCAAGCTCTTTTGCGAGGTCTACGCCGTGCATCGCGAAGACAATGAAGGGGTCGTTGTCAATTTCGCGGCTCACCATGTATATCACTGCCGCCAGATGCTTGCACGGCACTGCCCAGTCGGGGCATGAGCACTTCATCTTCAAGTCGTCCCAACGCGAGGGGAATAGCTTGATGCCTAGTTCTTTGGCGATGTCCATCGCTTTTGGACTCAGCTCATGGTTGAGCAGTTTGGACACCAGGAGAGGCTCTTTCGACAGGGCTTCCATCAGCCTGTCAGTCTCTTCGCTGCTGAATCGCGGAATGTCGATGGTGATTCTGTACGGGGTGCGCATGCTGCCCTGCACCTTGGCGCTGATGGTGCAGTCCTCGATTTTGACCTCAAGCACTGCACCTTTGCGTGCGTATGCTGCCCCTCGGGGGATGCGGTTGTCGTAGTCGATGTGCGTCAGCGCCTTCAGCCACTCCTCGCCCCACCATGTGTTGCCGAATTTCTCGCGTGCCATAATTGTTTGATAGTTAGTTTGATTAATGTAGTTTGCAAGCGTTGGGCTTTGATTGAAAAACAATTGCAAAGATAGCAAAATATTGCTAAATGTGAAAAGACAGTCTCGTGCCAATACACAAATGTGAGTTTTGAGACAATAAAAAATGGTCAGTTGAGTTAGTGTGTTTATGAAACGATTGATAGTCTTATTATTGATTCTGTGTGGTTTTGTGGCTATGTCGCAGAACAGGGCCTTTCCTGTTGTGGTTGAAAAGGATGCTGCATCTGCTGAATACTATGCGGCGCAAGAACTTGGCAGCTTCCTGCAACGTGGTGGACTTATGGTTTCGGAGCGACAACAAGGGGAAGGCAACATCTATGTCGGCAATTCGAACTACTTGAGGCGGCATTACGCCAAGGAGATGGCACTGCTGAAAGACGACGGCTACCTGATTTGCGGCGACGGCAAGAATATCTGCCTTTGCGGCAAAGGTGAGAAAGGAACGCTCTATGCCGTTTATGCATTCCTTGAGAAGATGGGTTTTCGTCTCTACACCCCCGACGCATTGGTCATCCCCGACCTCTCCAATAACTTTTCTTTTTCCACTTTCCACTTTTCAATAACAGACAATCCCGCTTTCGGCTATCGCGAGGTGGCATACTATTACCCTAACCACAGCCAGCTGTATGCCGACTGGCACCACCTGCACACCCAGTCCGACCGCAACCGCCTCTTCGGTATGTATGTGCATACCTTCGGCAAGTTGCTCCCGGCGTCGGAATACTACGACCGGCATCCTGAATGGTATTCGTTGAACGATGGTCGCCGCAGTCGCGACGGACAGCTATGCCTCAGCAACCCCGATGTGTTGGAAGCTCTCTGCCAGCGGCTTGCCGACACCATGTCTCGCCGTCCCGAGGCACGGATATGGTCGGTGTCGCCCAACGACAACTACAACGCTTGCCAGTGCGACGGCTGCCGTCGCCTCGACAGCCTTTATGGCGGACAGGCAGGCACGCTGATATGGTTCGTCAACCAGGTGGCGCGACGCTTCCCCGACAAGGTTATCTCAACGCTGGCCTATCAGTATACCCGTTCGGCGGGAAACGTCAGGCCTGAGTCAAACGTACAGGTCATGCTCTGCCCCATAGAGTCTGGCCGCCAGGTTCCTATCCCGCAGAGCGACCCCGGATTCAGCAAGGACATTCGCGACTGGCACCGTCTCATCGCTGCGTCAGCCAACTCTCAGCCGAAGGCCGCGTGGTGTGCCCTCGGCTCGGCCGACAACACCTTTGAATCAATAAACGGAAGTGAGCAACTGTTCATCTGGGACTATGTGGTCCAGTTCCGCAACTTCTGGAACCCATTCCCTAACCTGCATGTACTGCAGCCCAACCTGCAGTTCTTCAAGGAGAACGGTGCCGACATGATGTTCGAGCAAGGCACCGGTGCCGACAATGTGACGTCATGGATGGACATCCGCTGCTATATGATTGCCAAGCTGTTGTGGAATCCATACATCGACATCGATTCCTTGATGGACGACTTCTACAATGGCTGCTACGGCGATGCCGCACCCTATGTCAAGGAGATAATAGACACCATGACTGCCGCCCTCATCGAGAGCGGCCAGACTCTGAACATCTACGGCTATCCTGTCGATGCCGTGGATGGCCATCTTTCGCCTGGCAGGATGGATTATTACTATTCGTTGATGCAAAAGGCTTATGTCTTGGCCGACAGCAATGTGAGCGAGCGCCTTCGTTTCTTTGAGATGGCCATGGACTTTGCGTCGGTTGAACTTAAGGCTCATGACATGTATGGTGATTTTGAAGCTGAAGAGATGAAGGCAATGATTGACAGTCTGACAGCCTCCATGGAACACTTCGGTGTGAAGATGATGATGGAGATGGGTATATCGCCCGAAGAGTATGGTGCGGTGATGCGTCATTGGGTTGAGAAGACATTCAGCCGTTCGAAGGCTTGGAAGCGGCCTGTAGCGCTTCGCAAGCCGTCAACGGAGCCCTATGGCAAGGCATCCCTCACCGACGGTGAAGGTGGTCTTCTCGACTATCGGCACCGTTGGCTCGGCTTCTGGGGCGACACGCTGGACGCGGTCGTTGACCTAGGCGAGCCACAGGTGGTCAGCGAGATAAGCGTCGACTTCTATTTCTATCCCCTTTCGTGGATATTCCTGCCGCAGAGGGTGATGTTTGCCGTGTCTAATGATGGCGACCATTGGGAGTGGCGCTACAGCACCACCAATGAAAACCCCGAAGTGCTGGCCACTCCCGAGATATACACCTGTAAGACCAAAAGGGTATGTGCTATTGGCGAGCCGGAGAAGTACCGCTATGTACGCGTGGTTGCCGAACCCTTGCCCGAAATCCCCGCCTGGCACCGCGCTGCGGGACAGAAACCCTGGATATTCACTGACGAAATAATAATCAAATGATGGTGAAAAAACTATTAAAACCACTGTGTGTTTGCATTCTGCTGAATTCATTTTATCTCAATTCATTGCTGGCTCAGGACAGCACCACGGTCTCAGTCAAGCCTTACGGTTTCATCCGCAACTACCTGACCTTCGACAGTCGCAAGACCTACACCGTCATTGGGGGCGAATACAACATGATTCCCTACGACGAGAAGTGGAACGCCGACCACAGCGAAGACCTCAACGCCGTGCCAAGCATGCAGCTGCAGGCACTAACCTCCCGTTTCGGATTTGACATCCGCGGACCGCAATGGCGTGGCATGCATCTGAACGGCAAGCTGGAAGGCGACTTCGGCGGTTTCGGCACCACCAACAGCGTCCTTCGTCTTCGCCTGGCATACGTGAAACTGGAAACTCAAGGTTCAAAACTCAAAAATCAAAATTCACTTTTGCTTGGTCAAGACTGGCATCCTCTGTCGGGCGACATCATGCCCGAGGTGCTTGGCATGGCTGCCGGAGCACCTTTCCGTCCCCACAGCCGCACGCCGCAGATACGTGCCACACAGGAGTTCAAAATCCACGATTCGGAATTCATAATCGGTTACAGTGCAGCCCTCTTGTGGCAGCTGCAATATATGAACAACGGTCCTGCCAGTGCGACCGACCCCGCCAGCTCCGCCGGCATCAGCTATGCCAACAATGCCCTTTGGCCCGAGGCCTACATAGGGCTTATTATTCAAAATCCATTTCTCAAATTTGTCTTGGGTGTCGACGCCCAGCTCCTCCGTCCCCGCACTCATGCCGCCGGCAGTGACGGCGTTGTCCGCAAGGTCGACGAGACGGTCGAGTCCATCACCCCAACTCTTTATTTCAGAATTCTGAATCCGAAATTCGATATTCAGTTCCGCACCCTGCTGGCACAGAACACCAGCCACCTCAACCAGCTCTGCGGCTATGCCGTCACGGGCCTGCACGACGACGGCTCATGGAACTATCAACCCCTCCGCAACAGCATTTCGTACCTCAACATCGCATACGGCAGGAAATACCGTGCCAACCTCTTCGTGGGCTACATCAAGAACCTCGGTGCACCGTCGGATTTGCACGATTTCGGCACCGCCGGTGTTCCCTCATATCTTATCTACATGAAGGGCGGCACCGACTTCACCGGACTGAACAGCATCTACCGCATTGCCCCTTCAGTAAGCTACAATGTCAAGGCTTTCAACTTCGGTCTTGAATACGAATGGACTGCCTGCACCTACGGCGACATATCCGCTGATGGTTCCATCAGCAACAACGACAACCTCCATCAGGTCTCCAACCACCGCATCTGTGCTCTTGTGAAGTACAACTTCTGACTGTCGTTCCAAAGGCAAAACCTATCTTTGTAAATAAATGGTCTGTGCCAGATTTGCCTCAATGACGTGTTAAAAAGATGTAAAAATCTATGCACCTTGTAAGACTCCAACCTCTTTTTGCGTCATATATAGTGTATGTGCGAACCTGACCGAAAGAGATACGCCGAATATGAGGCATTCATGCTGAGGCACCGCAAGACGGTGTGGCGTGCCTGCTGCCGCTTCGCCCATAGCAACAGGGAGTTGTGTCGCGATATGGTGCAGGATGTGTTCCTGAGTTTGACCACCTTTGTGCGTTATAATACCTAGAACAGAAAAAGATTATTATTATGAACAGTAAATGGGCGGAATTTTTAGGCAACATCATTAGTATGACGATTGTTATTGTGGTGAGCAATATCTTCACCACAACTGAAATGAGCTGCCGCACGCTGTTGATTGACATCGCCTGTGTGTTGCTAGGCGCCGGACTGATGTCTGGTTTCCAATACTTGATTGACAGAAAGAAAAACGACAATTAACATGAAAAAACTCCTTTTGATTGGTGCGATGGTGTGCACACTCGGGATATTCTCCGCCTGCACACAAAGCAAATATACAGCTGCCGATGTCTCGGTAGAGAAGTTTATGAGGCACGAATGGATTTCGTTCCACGTTGACAAATACTGGGTCGAGGGCACAAACAAGGAATTGAGCAGTATCGGATACGACATCGTGATACACAATGTCGACGATTCGACGCAGGTGATTGCCAACATCTGCTCCGACGGCGAGTGCAACTTGCTCACCCCACAATGGGCGAAATATGTATGTTTGCGCGACTTCGACGTGGCGTTCTACCGCAATATGACCGACGGACTCGAAAGCCAGTGGTATGATAATATTGCCTGTAACGTATTGCAATGTGGTATAGACTTCTTTTCGATGTACTACCCGACCTACAACGAATGGTGTATGGTGACCCTGCCAGAAAAATCCACTCGCTACAAACTGATGGCAGACGGAAGTCTGCGCGTAAAGGCAACAGTGACGCAGAAGCACTGCTATGCCGACCACTGCGAGATGAGGGATGACCCACTGACGCTTTTCTACGACCGCGAAAAGGAAATGTTTGTGGCTGCCGACGACATTGAACACGGCAATGGCTATCGGTACGAAATCCGTGACGTGCGCTTCGACAGCCGTCAGGCATTGATTGATTCCGTTTTCAATCTCGATGCCTCCTGGTATTCACACTACGACCGCTTTGATGGAGAGCAATTCATCCAAAGCCGCATAGTCACAAGGAACACCGAAATGAACGACACCGTGCTGGATTTTCCTATTGTCAATGTCCGTTCGGGCGACACCGTCACGCTGCGACAGTTGCAAGGTACAACGCTGCTACACTACGCCTATCTCGGCAAGGACATAAGTGGAGACGATTTCATCGCCCCCGACGCATATGCCCCGCAGATACAGAACATCATCATGGTATTCCCCAACAGCAACAATGCCGAGCTGATGCGGTCATTGGTCGACTCGCTGGGTCTTGCCGACAACGTCTACTATGCCAAAGGACTGACTAAGGAGATATCTATAAACTTTAACCGCGCCATCCTCATTGGCCCCGAACACAAGACCATAGCCGTCTGCCCCGCAGGAACGGACTTTGACAAGTGGATACGTGAGGCTTTGAAGAAAAAATAATACAGACCTTCACGGTCTTGACAGGTCATTATGCCTGGCGGGTGACATTCGGAGAACTCATACATCGTTACCGCGACTTGGTACGCGGGCGCCCTCGCCCGCAGTCAAGTTGTTCCAACTTTTTTTTGAATAGTCCTAATCGCCAATACTACTACCAATAGCGTAAAACCACATTAGGGTTAACCCGAAAAAAAACTCCCGAGTGTCCTTTTTTTTTTCGTTTCCGTGGTTATTATTCAATTAAAGCATGCTCCCGTATGTGCTCTTAGGCCTTGGTTTATGACCGGAACCGAAGAAATCTCCTCACGCCTGCAAAGTGGGGAACGCTCTCGGTCATAAACAACCACCTGCTCCTGGAAGCCGAAGATCAGACCTACATGATGGATTCGCTCGGCAACCTGACCGTAACCGACGAGAGAATTGACTGAAGGTACTGATTACAGATTTAACGACTGCCTTCAGGCAGCCTACGTATGGCTCTTCATCTACCGCACCGAGGATAATCCCCAGATTCTCCACAGAGCCATCGGCACCGTCACCCTGCTGCGGTAAACCAACTTCAGGCCATCAGCACCAGGAGCTGGGCCGAGAAGATGCGGAGGAACATGGTCAGGGGATAGACGGTGGCGTAGCCTGTGTTGGGCAGCTTGCAGCCTTCGGGGGCTACGGTATTGGCGAAAGCCAGCGTCGGCGGGTCAGTGTGGCTGCCGCCGATGAAGCCGGCAAGGGTGTACCAGTTCATCTTCAGCACCAGGCGGCCGAATCCGGCTACCAGCAGCGGCGGAACCATGGTGATGATGACGCCATAGACGACCCACATGTAGTGGACTTGGACAGTCTCGACAAACTTGCCGCCGGCACTCAGTCCCACACCGGCAAGGAATAGGGCAATGCCTGCCTCACGCAGCATGTGGACACCCTGCCCGTCGGTGAAGTCGGTGCCGTACCATCCTTTCTTCACGCCAAGCCATCCGGCGATGAGGGCGACCACAAGTGGCCCGCCGGCAAGACCCAGTTTGACAGGGGCTTTCATGCCTACGGGGATGGGAATCGAACCGAGAATGATACCCAGCGCGATGATGACGAAAATGGGAATGAGCAGGATTCCGCCTTTGCCTTTCTGCCCATTAACCCCATTTTGCCCATTATCCCCATCAGAAAGTACGGTAGGTTCGGCATCAAGGTTGCGTGGCTTGAGAATCAGGCAGCAGACAATCATGCCAACGACGGCGAGAGGGTATGCAACGGCATATCCGGCAGCCAGCCGGTCGGCGGCACCTTCTATGCCCAGCTCGCCCACAGCCTGTTGTGCGGCAGAAAGACCGGGAGTGTTGGTGATGGCACCGGTGTAGACACCTGCCATATCTGTCAGCTCCTGTCCTGCTAGCTTGGCAATAAGGATTGTGATGCCGACACCAAGGGCAACGTTGACAAGGGTCATGATGTTCATGCTCAGTCCGCCTTTGGCGAAACTCTTGAAGAACCCCGGTCCCACCTGGAGACCGACACCGGTGACGAAGAGGATAAGCCCCAGCTCCTTGACTACATGCAGCATCTCGCCGTTGCATACGATGCCAAGAGCACTCAGCAGGATGCCCACGAAGAGCACCCAGGTGATGCCGAGGGATATGCCCTTAATCTTGAATTTGCCAATCAGCAGACCGGCAAAAATGGAGATGGCCAGCATCAAAACAGTGCTGGCCACTCCTCCATTAGTGAATAAACTAGTAAACCACATAATGTAATTTTGAATTATGAATTATGGATTTCGAACATTATGTGTCGACCTTCAAAATTCAAATCTCGAAATTCACAATTAATCGCCGAGGGTTGCAACCATGACGGCTTTAATCGTGTGCATGCGGTTCTCGGCCTCGTCGAAGACGATGCTGTTCTCGCTCTCGAAGACATCCTCGGTCACCTCGATGCCGTTCAGACCGAACTTCTCGTGCACGTCGCGGCCGGCCTTAGTCTCCAGATTGTGGTAGGAGGGCAGGCAGTGCATGAATTTGCATTTCGGGTTGCCGGTCTTCTTCATCAGTTCGGCGTTGACCTGATAAGGCATCAGCATATTGATGCGCTCCTTCCACACGTTGTCGGGCTCGCCCATGCTGACCCAGATGTCGGTGTAGATGAAGTCGAGGCCTTTCACGCCCTTTTCCACATCGTCGGTGACGGTGAGTTTGGCACCGGTCTCCTTGGCGATTTCCTGGCACTGCTTCACGAGGTCCTTGGCGGGCTGCAGTTTCTTGGGGGCAATGATGCGGATGTCCATACCCATCTTCACGCCACCGACCATCAGGCTGTTGCCCATGTTGTAGCGGGCATCGCCGATATAGGCGAACTTCACCTGGTTGAGGGGCTTGTCGGTATGCTCCTGGATGGTCAGGAAGTCGGCCAGAATCTGAGTGGGGTGAGCCTCAGCGGTCAGACCGTTCCACACGGGGACGCCGGCGTATTTGGCCAGCTCCTCGACGGTGGCCTGGTCGAAGCCACGGTACTCGATGCCGTCGAACATGCGACCCAGCACGCGGGCGGTGTCAGCCATCGATTCCTTGATGCCAATCTGTGAGCCAGTGGGGCCGAGATAGGTGACATGAGCACCTTGGTC
>JAFSKP010000145.1 GCA_017448905.1 Bacteroidales bacterium
CCTGGCCGGGGAACTTGTCGGCCATATCCTGAACCTTGTTGCGGTTGGAGGCACGCATGACGAGCATGTAGTCGATCATCTCCTTGGTGATACCGTCAGCGATTTCGCAGACGCCGTCGGGACCGCTGATGGCGACGACCTTGGCACCAAGCTCGGTGGCCTTGATAGCAGCACCCCAAGCCACGTTGCCGAAGCCGGAGAGGGCGATACGCTTGCCTTCCATCTTGTCGCCTTTCTCTTTCACCATGCGCTCGACATAGTAGATGGCGCCGAAGCCGGTAGCTTCAGGACGGATGAGGGAACCACCCCAGCCGTAGCTCTTGCCAGTGAGGGCACCAGTAGAGTGCTGGCGGGCAAGTTTCTTGTACATGCCGTACATGTAACCGATTTCGCGACCACCGACTCCCACGTCACCAGCGGGGCTGTCCTGATCGGGACCGATGTTACGCCACAGCTCATAGACGAAAGCCTGGCAGAAACGCATAATTTCTGCGTCGCTCTTTCCGACGGGGTCGAAATCGGCACCACCCTTACCACCGCCGAGAGGCAGCATGGTGAGGCTGTTCTTGAAAATCTGCTCGAAGCCGAGGAACTTCAGCATCGACTCGTTCACCTTCGGGTGGAAACGGAGACCGCCCTTGTAGGCACCGAGGGCTGCATTGTACTGCACACGGTAGCCAAGGTTCACCTGGGTCTGGCCCTTATCGTCAACCCAGACAACGCGGAACTTGAAGATACGGTCGGGCTCAACAATACGCTCGACAATCTTGTTGGCCTCGAACTCGGGGTGTTTGTTGTATTCTTCCTCGATGGTTTCAAGAACCTCGCGAACAGCCTGCAAGTACTCGTTTTCGCCCGGATGTTTGGCCTCCAGGTTAGCCATAATTTCGTTTACTTTCATGATATTTAACGGTTTAAGATTAAATTTGTTTTTTATTTGGGAAAACAAAAATACCACCTTTTCACAAATTAGGAAGTATTTTTTTCAAAATATTTACAAATCACACCGCATGACACTGATGCACAAAGTTGTATAGTCGCAGTTTTAGGTATTTCCTCTCTTCCATAAACGACATGTGGGCCACATTGTCGAGAAGGAGGACTTCAGATCGCTGTGGGAGCATGGCCTGCGACATGCCAAGTTCAATGGGTATTCGGGTATCGTTCTTGCCATAGACAAACAATACCGGATATGGAGCCTTAAGCAGTGTGTTGACTCGCGACGTACGCACCTTCATGCCGCGTTGTGCTGCAAGGATGCCCTCCTCACGCATCTCTAGGCACTGGTCGCGGAGTTCCCTGATTTCTGAATCGAGTATACTGCGCTTGGACTCGTCGAAGAGGTTAGTGATGAAGTCGACGATGAAGCCTGCGCGGTTAGTGTGTACCTGACGGCATACCTCGTCGCGGCTGCGACGTTTCACTTCGTCGTCGGCCAAAGCGTGGGAATGCAGCAATGCTAAACCGTTGAGCATAAACCCATAGGATGATGCAAAAGAGAGTGCCACATAGCCGCCCATGGAGTGTCCCACCATGGTGCATTTTTCTACACCTAGATGGTCGAGAACTGCTTTTACAGCGTTGGACATGAAATCCATGGTGTGGACCTCAGAGTATGTTGCACTGTGACCATGTCCGGGGAGGTCGATGGTGACCACATGCATGGAACGCATATACGACAGCATAATGGAGCTCCAGACATCAAGACTTTGCAGAAAACCGTGTAGCAAAACAACAGTTTCGGGTTTGCCGCAGCCCTCTTCCCAATAGTGTAACTCGCGGTTTTCGAACAAGATAACTTTATGCTTCTCCATATCAGTCTTATTATTTGGTGATTAGCAAAAATACATCATTTTTTTTTCAACATCCCTTTGTAAGAAAAAAGAAATCCTCAACTCATTGTTAATAATGATGAAACCGCAGATATTTGCATCTGCGGTTTCTGTCATCTCGACACTTTCGGCGAGTCTTCTCATTTTTGCGGAAGTGTATTCTTTTTTAACGTTTTTTTTCGGACAGCCAAAATAAATAAAGGGCAAACGCGTTAAAAGAACATGAAACAGCATATCAGAATTGTCGTCATTCCGCTCATGGCTGCAATAGTCTTGTCGGGCTGTAGCCGCAAGGGCATCCACATGTCCAAGCACCGAAAAAGCCGCAAATGCGACTGTCCCACCTTCACCGAAACCAGGAACGTCGAAATACCGCAACACACGCTTTGTGCCATCTATGGAGAACCGAGAGAGAAAATATAAAGAAATACTGAGAACCTACCTACCCCTTACGGCTGTCGCCCCCATCTACGAGTTTATCGTTGCAAACAACGTCCGTTTCAGAATAACGGCCACCCGCAGCTCCAAGCTTGGCGACTACCGCAGCCCCTCGCCGCGACACCCATTCCACGAAATCAGCGTCAACGGCGACCTGCCGCAGTATTTCTTCCTGATGGTGCTGCTACACGAGATGGCACACCTCAATACCTTTACCAACTACGGCAGAGGGATGCAGCCTCATGGGCACCAATGGCAGGAAGAGTACCGACAACTGCTGATTGAATACTTCAACGGAGGTCACTTCCCGCCGGAGACCTTCCCTCTCTTCAAGCGCTACACCTCGCGTATACCCCTGAACCATGCTGCCGGACAGGAACTGGAGCAAGCACTGAAGAGGTATGGTATCGCCGACGATGACGAAGCCCACATGACGCTCGACGACCTCCCCATAGGCAGCACCTTCAGCCTGAAGTCGAAACCCGACAAGGTCTTCATGAGAATCGAGAAGCGCCGCACACGGTATCTCTGCAACGACACGCAGACCGGACGCCAATACCTCATAAGCGGCTCTGCCGAAGTTATTGGCACACAGGCTTGAGCACCTACAAGCAATTACGACTTAACGCCTATAGCCAACGTAAGAAAACCAACGTTTTCGATAAGCCGAATCCAGACAAGCTTGCTTGTATGGTGAGGCGAGAAAACGGCTAAATGAAATTGAACGTAAAACATCAAACATAAAACAATAAAAAACCATGAAGAAAAAGAACTTATCCATCATCCTTGGCGTAGCCCTTGTGGCACTCGCCACAGTGCTTATCAGCTGCACCAGCAGCGACGGTGTGATGACCAAGAAGAAAGGCGTCTACACCATCGACACCACCACCCTCTCGCAGGAGGTGAAAGGCTACAATGGACCAACGCCGCTGCTAATAACCATCGAGAACGACAAGGTAGTCAAGGTCGAAGCCCTCGAAAACAGCGAGACGCCCCGCTTCTTCGAGCACATGACCGACGGCGGCATGCTGGAACGCTGGAACGGAATGGATATCGAAACAGCTCTCAACACCAAGGTCGACGCTGTTGCCGGTGCCACCTTCTCGTCCAACGCCGTCATCGAGAACATGCGTCTTGGCCTCACCTACTACAAGGAACATAAATAGAATATGTTAACGCACTTATGTGTTAATGCGAGAAACTACCGGCTGTCTCCGTCACCGAACAGCCTTTTTAGTTTTCCCGCATTTTTTCGTGACAGTCTGAAATAGTTGCCGTCGATACGGAAAAAACGACATGACTTGCTGACATATAAGCGGTAACGGATTCCATCGCCGTCGTATAGCTGCACACGCCAAGCCGGCAGGAAGCCAGCATGCACGTAGCGTCCGTGTTTCAGGATGTCCAAGAGTACCTCGTAGTCGACCTGCTCATATTCCTCCTCCACCTCGACTACCTCTGTTGTCAGGTCGGAGCGTTCAGGGGTGCGGTAAATACTGTATGGCGACACCTCGGCATCGACGATGACAAAGCAGTCGTACATGTCGCCAAAGCGTGGTGCACGCTTATGTTGCGACGAGCATAGACACAATGCCGTCGCCACCGACAGGATAACTGCCATACAACCCTTGGCCAGAGTCCCGGCGGACCATTCACTTTTCAACATTCACCATTCATTTTTCACTCACTTTCAGCACCTCGCCGTGATCGTTGACAATCTGGCGGTAGAACCAGTCGGGATAGGGAGGCTGCTTGGGGAAAGCGACAACACCTGTCGGAGTGGTCTTGATGCGCTCGCCATCGGTCTGCTTGATGTTGCCGTCGATGTATTTCATCAGCAGGAAACGGTCGAGCTGCGTCCAACGGCGCATCATGCGGTCTGCGCACTGGTTGCTGGTGCGGTTGAGGGCGGCGACAAGGCGAGCGTCGTCGTAATGCTCATACTGCTTGCTCACGCCGTCGACAATCTGGATGAAGTCCTTCTCCAGCTCGCCCTGCACACGACGCACATCCACTATCATGCTGTCGTAACGCAGGTAGCAGAAGTTGCTGACGCGGTTGAAGAGCCAGAAGGCGGCAGTCTCGCTGTATTCCGACATCGAACCGTTGCCTTCCTCGAAGCATTCGGGTACCTGGCTGATACCGCAGAACATGGGGCAGTAGACAGTGGAATAGGTATCGTCAACGCCAAACCAGATGATGCCGCCAAGCTTGTTGGGCAGCCAGCTGCGGCATTGAGCCACGAAGCTGAAGCCCGTCTGCTGCGTCGAGATGGCACGCTCGTGGACATACTTCTGGCCGTCGACCTCGAAGTCCATCGGACGCCAGCGGTAGGGGCAGTGGAAAGGGCCGGCACCCACGTCGCCGTTCATATCCATCGGCGTACCCTCGAAGTGGTCGCGCATCAGTTCCATGACGTCGTGCACCGTCAGCTTGTGGTCGGGCTTGACCCATAGGGGCAGCCGCTCGGCGGTGGCATCGCCCATGACGAACTTCTCATAGCGTTTCATGTCGTCTGTGCGGTTCTCTCCCGTTTGGTCGCGGTCCGCACAAACGCGGTTGAACATAGCATAGACGCGAGCCTCACAAGCACGGAGACCGCTGAAGGTAAGAGGATTATAGGTGTCGGCAAAGCTAAATTCGGCATCAGATCCACTGTAGAGCTTATGCTTGCGTGCGAACGAGATGACATCGGCGGCGTAGACGCACTCCACCTCGGGTCTGAATATATTCTTAATGTTATTGCTTGAAATGCTTTTGTACGATTTCCTTGCCTCAAGCGGGAAAGTGGTGATACGGGCCTGGTTGGCATGTCCGCAGACACAGCTATCCGGCACGCGGCGCGCCACCCATACCGCACCTCTCTCACTGCCCTTGCTGGTAATCTCTAAGATCCACGTCTCGTTGGGGTCGCAGAGCGAGAAGCTCTCGCCGCCGTCGGCATAGCCGAAAGTCTCCACGAGTGCCGCCATAACCTGGATAGCCTCACGGCAGTCCTTGGCGCGTTGCAGCGCCAGATAGATGAGGTTGCCGTAGTCGATACCCATATCGTTGCCTTTCGAGAGAGGCTCGATGCCGCCCCACGTGGTCTCTCCCATGGCGAGCTGATGCTCGTTGATGAAACCCACGACGCTGTAGGTGTGCGGCACTTGGGGAATCTCAATCTGGAACTTGCGACTGCCGTAGTTGTAGAGTCTGACCGTCTCGGCAAGGGCATGGTCGCCTCCCTTATGGTAGCGCAGCTGTCCATAGCGTGTGTGGCTGTCGGCAGCGTATGTTATCATGGTACTGCCGTCGGCACTGGCACCACGGCCGCAGATGAAGTTGGTGCATGATATGACATGGTCCGACACGGCCACGAACAAGGATAAAAGAATGAAAGAATAGAACTTATACTTCATGACTCAGAAATGGATTTAGTGCAAAGGTAGTAAAAACAAGAAAAAAGTTGTGCCCGCTGTTCTTATTTGTGCAGCCGAACGTTCTTCAAAGAGAGCATTCACGAAATCCGTCATGCCCTCATTGCGTTCCGCCGACTGTTGGCCGGGGTTCCTGAATACCTACATGCCTCACAGTAAGCCATACCACAAAAGCCGACAGGAGTGTCACGACACCGAAAGTGGCAACAAAGTCGACCACACGCATCGCCACCGGGAAGGCATCGACTATGGCGTTGGCACCGATCTTGACGATACCGAAATGTTGCTGAAGCATACAAACGGCAAAACCTGTAACAAGTCCGGCGATGACGCCGACGAGAGCTATCATCAATCCCTCGTCGAAGAACACCCGTCTTACATCCTTGCTTGTCATTCCCAAGGCTCTGAGGGTGGAGATGTCTTTCCTTTTGTTGGTGATGAGCAGCGAGAGCGATGCAATGATATTGAGCGTTGAAATAAGTACTATGAGAGAGAGTATCAGGAATACTCCCAGTCTCTCTGAACGGAAGATTTTGTAATACAAAGGTTTCTGGTCGTATCTGTCTTTTACCGTGTATCCGTCACCCAGTTGCGAGAGCATCTTTTTTTTCACTTTCGCGAGGTTGGCATCTTCACGCAATTCCACGGCGAGAGCCGTCACTTCGTCATCGGCATAGTTCATCAGCTGACGAACAAAGTCGATGTCGGTTACAGCATACAGGTTGTCAATCTCTTCCTGCACCTGAAATGTTCCGGCAACGTAGGCATAGCCGTTCATGAATGCCTCGTCCATTGTCAACCCGATGCTTTTCGTCCCGCGTTTAGGGATATGGACGGAAAGCGGTACATTTGTCATCGAGTTGACACCCAGTCTCATCATGATGTTCCAACCAAGCAGCAAATAATGAGTGTTGTCATCCGAAAGCAGGTACTCCCCTTCGTAAAGCATGGTGTCGAGTCCGGTGGCATGGCCGTAGTTTTGCTCCACGCCTCTGAGCTGCACTATAGCCTCTGCCTGTTTGAGCGTCAGCCATGCGTTTTCCTCCACCAATTCCGTCACGTAGGCTACTCCCTCGAGACCTTTAAGGTGGTCGTATTCAATGTTGCCCGTCCTGAATGTCTTGCCGGCGGAGGGTTCGATGATGAGCTCAGGATCGAAGACGTTGAAGAGGTTCTGCGTCAGTTCGCCGATACCGTTGTAAACCGACATAACGACGATGAGAGCCGTGGTGCTGACAGCTATACCGAAAAGCGACAGCCACGAGATAAGGTTGACGACACTCTTCTCCTTGCGCGAGAAAAGGTACCGTCGGGCAATGAAGTGGCATGTTCTATGATTGCTTGATTGTTTGATTGCTTGATTGTTTGATTGCTTTACGTTTCTTTCAGCAGTTTCTCGATGTTCTCGATATAGTCAAGCGTATCGTCGAGATAGAACTCCAGGTTAGGAATGATGCGCAGCTGCTTGCCCTCGCGCAAGCCGAGACGGCGGCGGATGTCGCCGGAATGCGTCAGAATAGCGTTAATCACAAGCTGCGTTGTCGCCTTGGTGCCTGCCGGTGTTTCGGAAGTCACGGGCATGTCGCCGACAGGGAAGATGCTGATGTAGGCGCGTGCTATGCTCAGGTCGCTGGTTACGCGCACCTTAGTCACGGTAACGAGGGAGTTGCCGATGCGCGGCTTCAGCTCCTTCACGAAGATGTCGCCCAAGTCCTGCTGGATGAGACGTGATATCTTGTTTTGTCGTGTGCTGTCCATTGTCTTTTTTCTCTAGACAGTCTAGACGCTCTAGACCATCTGGGGTTCTAGAATCTGATTCCGACCCTGACAGGCAGGAAGCAGGTCTGTTGCGTGTAGTTGAAGGCCATCTCGATGAAGAGGCTCATATAGTTACGTTCCATGTTGCGCACCTCGTGGCGGAAGAACCAGTTGACGCCGGTATAGATTTCGACGTATGGCTTGAGGGTGTTGCCGTAGGCATTGTCGGCCATAAGGTAGGAGGCGCCGAGGCGAGTGCCGAACATGGGAGCCCACTCCTCGTCGAGGGGGCGGAAGTCAAAGTCGACGAAAGCCATAGGGCAGTGCCAACCATCGCCGAAGTTGAGGTCGCCGATTTGAGCCGGGGTGGCGATAAAGTTGTATCCCAAACCAAGGCCCAGGAAGAAGTCCTGCTTGATGTTGACACCGTTGATGATGTTCACTCCTATGCCGTGGCGAAGGTCGTTGATGATATAGCCGAAGTCTCCTTCTCTTCCGAGGTTGGAGATGAAAGGCATATACCCCAATTCCGCCTTGAACATGTATTCCACATCATGACGATCCTGTCTGAATTGGGCATATCCCTGTACTGCCGCAACGACGAACACTAGGGCTAAAAACAGTCTTATAATTTTCATATACATTGGTTTAACGATTAATGACACTCCGCATGAGAAGTCGGACTAACAGTCTGCAAAAGTACACAAAAAAAAGCAATTAGTAGAGTTAAAAGAACAATGTTTAATGCTTAAAGATTTTCTCACACTCATTATCAATAGGATAGCCATAATTATTGTCACAATTTATTTTTTAAACGTTACCAATAATAAAAAAAGTTTTTTTCAGTTTCTTGTATGTCTGACAAAGAAAAACACCTCAAACCATCCAATCCACATTCATGTCCTTACTGCTCGATTTCCCCTGGTATTTTTGCCTCTTCTGCTTACTCCTCGGAGTTATTTACGCCCTCCTGCTTTATGTTGTGGGAAGACGTGATACCCGTAGTGACTTTTCGCCGCGGCTATCGCTGCTTCTGGGCTTGCTTCGCACCCTTTCGGTAGCCGCCATAGCTTTCCTTCTCCTCTCGCCGCTCCTCAAGCGTGTTGCCAACCGCAAGGAGAAACCACTGGTGATTATTGCAGAGGATAACAGCCAGTCGCTTCGTTACTGTCCCGATTCAGCCTACTACGTCACAGAGTTTGCGGATGCACTTGACCACCTCGCTGCCAACCTTGGCGACGACTTTGAAGTCAGCCGATACACCTACGGACAGTCACTACAAGCACGACACGACGACACATCCTCATTCACTCACCTCTTTACCGACATCTCCCAAGCTCTCGCTGACATCGACAACACATTCTTCCACCGCAATGTCGGAGCACTGATTCTCACCGGCGACGGCATCGTCACACACGGTTCCAACCCACTCTCGATAGCTCCATCGCTATCCTATCCCATATACACTGTCGCCATGGGCGACACCACCGTCTACCGCGACGCGGCCCTGGCACATGTCCGCTGCAACCGCATCGCATACGTCGGCAACAACTTCCCCATCGAAGTGTCCGTCACCGCCCTCCGCCTGAAAGGAGAGCACGCCAAACTCACCATCTCATGCGAAGGCAAAGTGCTCGAAAGCCGCGAGGTGTCATTCGGTGACAGCCACACCACGCTGACCGAGACGTTCGTCGTCAATGCCGAGCATGCCGGCATCCGCCACTATCAGCTCAAACTGTCGCCTCTCGACGGTGAGAAGACCCTCCTCAACAACACCCGTTCAGTCTTGGTCGATGTGGTCGACGGCCATAAGAACATCGCCATCGTCGCAGCAGTTCCCCATCCCGACATCGCCGCCCTCAAGGCTGCGCTCGAAAGTGACCGCAACTACAAAGTGAAGACCTTCTTGGCGTCCGACTTCGACAAGAAAGCCGACGACTTCGACCTCATCGTCTTCCACCAGCTTCCTGCCAAACAGCCGCTGGTGACACCCGACATCTCATCAATCCTCGACAATGGCATACCTGCGCTCTTCGTGCTCGGCAGCCTCACCGACCTGGCGCGACTCAACGCCCTCCATGCCGGTGTAGAGGTGTACACCCGCATAGACCGCACCAACGAGGTCGCGCCACTCCCCAGCAGCAATTTCTCGTTCTTCACACTCCCCGACGAGGTCATGAAGAGGCTGACTACCTTTCCCCCTCTGCTTTCCCCATTTGGCGACTACAAGGTCGGCGCAGGCTGCCAAACCCTCCTTTTTGCCAAGGTAGGCAGCGTAAACTCCGGTCTTCCCCTCGCGGCCGCGGGCCAAAGCAACGGTCGCAAGTTTGCCTTCATCTCCGGCGAGGGACTGTGGCGATGGAGGCTCTCCGACTGGCAGCAGTATTCCACACATGACGACTTCGACCAGCTCATTTCCAAGCTTGTCACATTCACCGCCATGCGGCTCGACAAAGACCGGCTCCATATCGAGACGAAGCACCTCTTTGCCGAGAATGAGCCCGTGCTGGTAGATGCACAGCTCTACGACGAGAACTTCGAGCCGGTCAACACGCCCGACGTAGAGTTCACCGTCGAACACCTGAACGATGCCGGTTCGTCCGACGGCAAGTCTTCCTACCAGTTCAACAGGCGGGGGGATGGTTACGCACTCAACATAGGTTCGCTCGCTTCAGGCAGCTACCGCTACTCGGCAAACACCTCTTTCAACGGGAAACAGCTTTCCGCCACAGGTCTCTTCGCCGTCGAGCAGGTCAATGTCGAGGCCGCTGCCACTCTGGCCGACCACTCCCTGCTCCACACCCTTTCCGCCCTGACCGGCGCCGAAATGGTGCCGGCCCATGAGGTCGAGTCCCTAGCCGACAAGCTGAACGCCCGCGACGACCTCCACACCCTCATCATCTCCGAAACCTCATACGGCGACATGCTCAATATGCCGCTGGTTTTCATCCTGATCATACTGCTGCTTGGTGCGGAATGGGTCATAAGGAAATACAACGGCACCCTATGATGCGACGGCATTCCATACTGCGCGAAGGTTTCACGCTCTTCTCGGGCAATGTCGTGGCACAGGCGATAACTCTTGCCGCATACTTCATAGTGACGCGACTCTTCACGCCCGAGGACATCGGCATATACAACATGTTTTTCTCCTACATCGAGGTAATCATCATATTCAGCACAGGCAAGTATGAGATGGCCACTGTTCTTGCTGATGACGACCGTGAGGCCATGGCAGTGTCGAGCTATGCCTTACGCCTCAACATGATGGTCTCATTGGTGCTCATCCTGTCTGTTGTGGCGATTGTTTGTTTGGGTAATAGTGTGGGAACGCTCGTGTTGGGTAGCTCGTCGGGGATGAGCCTTACCAACGTTGCATGGCTGATGCTGCTGATACCGCCGATGGTGTTTTTCTGCGGCACCTCGAGAGTCTACACCTTCCTCTTCAACCGACGGCGGCGTTTTGAGTCCATCGCCGTGTCGGATGTCGTCGGGTCGACGGTGGGAGTGGTGCTGAAGGTCGTTTTCGGCTTCTTGAGCCGCATCGCGTCGGTCTGGAGTACGCTGGGGCTCCCCGTTGCCACTGTTGTAGGCAAGGCAGCGTCGAACCTCAACTATGCCGTGCGGCTGCGCAGCCTTGGCTACCCCATGGACATCACGCGTGACGAACGCCGGGCTGCGGCACGCAAGTACCGCAATTTCCCTCTCTTTACCATGCCGAAAGACTTCATCAACAGCCTCTCGGCCAACCTGCCGCTCATCTGGCTGGCTCTGTATTTCGACAAGGGGGAAGTGGGGCTCTTCGCCCTTGCCTTGACATTCGTCTTCCGCCCCGTCAACATCTTGAACAATATCTTCGAGAAGCTCCTCAACGTACGCGTGGCCGAAAAAGTCAGGCAGCGGGAACATGTGGCGCGCGACATTGGACGATTCTTCCTCGTTGTCAATCTTGTGGCGTTGCCCGTCGTTGTGGTGGCCTTTCTGTATGGCGGCGACATCTTCGCTTTCCTTTTCGGCGACCGCTGGGAGGGATGCATCTATTACATACGCTGTCTCTTGCCCTGGACCTTTGTGGCGCTCACCACTACGTCGCTGATGTTCATCTTTGGAGTTTTCGGCAAGCAACGTGTTGAGTTCGCTTTCTTTGTTGTGCTGCTCTTCTTGCGTGTAGTGTCCATGCTTGTAGGCATACAGAGCCACAACTTCCAGATCGGAATACTTCTTTTTTCGGTTTCAGGTGCTGTGCTTTATCTCGCAGTCCTCGCCTATATCGTCGTCATGTTGAGTCGATACGAGGCGGATGTGGCGACCGCTGCGGTCTGACAGCTTCGCAGCCTGCTGCCATGCCCGACAAGGGGAAAGCCCTCCTCTCCAAAAAAACGTTTTTTTTGGAGAAGTTTCCAAATAAATTAGTATTTTTGCACTATTAAGGAGGAGTGTATCCAATCGTCAACAAGCTGTGGCATAGTGAGATATACCACTTAAGGGAAAGATTATCCTGATTTACTGAGTATAGAAACGTGAAGAGAGTAATCATACGGGATAAAGCCATTCCGGCTTCCCCGTGATTCCGTCGAAATGAAAAAAATACAGAATATGAAAAGATTATTATCATTTGTTTTGTTTTCGGCTTTGGCAGTCAGCGTATTGGCTGACGAGGGCATGTGGATTCCCATGCTTCTTGGGCGCAATGAGGCCGACATGAAGAAAGCCGGGATGCGTATTTCCGCCAAGGACATCTACGACATCAACAACGCCTGCCTGAAGGATGCCATCATCCTGTTCAACCAAGGCTGCACAGGCGAGTACGTAAGCGACGAGGGTCTTTTCCTCACCAACCACCACTGCGGATACTCCTATATCACGTCGCACAGCACCGTGGAGCATGACTACCTGACCAACGGTTTCTGGGCCATGAGCCGCAGCGAAGAGCTGCCCTGCCCAGGGTTGACAGCCACACGACTGGTACGCATGGAGGATGTCACCGACAGGGTTTTGGATGGAGTCACACCACAGACGACGGAAGGCGAGCGCGCCGCCATCGTCGAGAGCAATATCCAGAAAATCACCGCCGCAGCCGTTGCGGGAACCCACTACAAGGCCATTATCAAACCGTTCTACTATGGGAACCAGTACTTCATGTACGTCAACGAGGTTTTCACCGACGTGCGACTGGTTGGTGCTCCCCCGTCGAACATAGGCAAATTCGGCGGCGACACCGACAACTGGATGTGGCCACGCCACACGGGCGACTTCTCCATGTTCCGCGTCTATGCCGACAAGGACAACAAGCCTGCCCCCTACTCGGCCGACAACAAACCTTACAAACCCCTCAAGCACCTCGAAATATCGCTGAAAGGCGTGAAGGAGGGCGACTTCACTTTCGTCTTCGGCTACCCTGGCACCACACAACGCTATGTCACCAGCGATGCCGTCGAGCTGGCAGCCAACATCGAGAACCCCATCCGCATAGACCTGCGTACCATACGCCTGAAGCACTACAACAAGGCCATGAACCAAAGTGCCGCCCAGCGCCTGAAATATGCCTCTCGCGTCGCCAGCATCGCCAACGGCTGGAAAAAATGGCAAGGCGAGACACAGGGCATCAACCGTCTGAAAGGCGTGGAGAAGAAGAAAGAATCCGAGCGGCGTTTCCAGCAGTGGGCCGACGGCAAGGCAGAATACCGCGACGTGCTGCCTCAGCTGCACAAGGCCTACGAGAGACTGCGTCCCATAGAGGTGGAGCTCACATACTTCAGCGAGGCGGTGCGTGCCAGCGACTTCATGAGCCGGACGAGAAGCCACCGCGAACTCGCCAATGCCTCCACCGACAATGAAGCTGCCGATATGGTCGCCAAACTCAAGAAAAGCAACGAGAAGTACTTCAGCGATTTTGCAGAACACACTGTTGTCGACCGCGCCATCTTCATCGAGACGTTCCTCTACATGTGGAAAGCAGGATACGCCCCTTATCTTGGCGAACAGGGTACCAGCGCCGATGCCGTGAAAGCCAAGCTGGAGAAAACCTACGACGGCTCGATGCTCAACAACAGCGAAAAGCTGCAGAAATTCCTCGATGGCTACAATACCGGCAAAGCCAAGAAGTTGAGCGACGATCCGGCACTGAAGCTTTACGAGCAGGCCTACTCGCTGGCCTACGATGCCACGAAACTCTCCACTTATCGCAGTGCATACGCCGACATACAGCGGCTGATGCGCAGCTATGTCAAGGGAATGATGGAGATGCAGCCCGATGTCAACTTCTTCCCCGATGCCAACCTGACATTGCGTGTCGCCTACGGCCATGTCGAGGGCTTCCGCCCCCGCGACGGTGTCTACTACAAGCCCTACAGCACGCTGCAAGGCATCATGGAGAAGGAGAATCCCGACATCTACGACTATGTCGTCGAACCCAAACTCAAGCGGCTCTACAACCGCCAGGACTATGGCCGCTACGGCTATCTCGACCCTGTGCATCCTGATGCCGGACCTGATATGCCAGTGGGTTTCATCGCCACCAACCACACTACCGGCGGCAACAGCGGCAGCCCCGTGCTTGATGCCGATGGCCGGCTGATAGGCCTCAACTTTGACCGTTGCTGGGAAGGCACCATGAGCGACCTGCTCTTCGACCCCGACTACTGCCGCAACATCTGCCTCGACATCCGCTACTGCCTCTTTCTCATCGACAAGTTCGCAGGCGCTAAACACTTGGTAGATGAAATGACTCTGGTAGAATAAGTATCGATAGCAATAAAAACTATTAGTTAAAAGTATATTTCTCACTTAAAATCAATTTAATAACATAAACTGTTATCTCATCTTGTTTTATAATTGTCAAAATTATCGAAATTTAGTGCTCAAATGATAAAAAACACGTACTTTTGCACCGTCAAAGAAATCCATGGCCTGCATAATGCAGCACCCTGATGGCTTTATTAGACCCTGCCGGGTCTGGGTTTAATGGGTTC
>JAFSKP010000021.1 GCA_017448905.1 Bacteroidales bacterium
ACTTTTCACTATTCACTTTTCACTATTCACTTTTCACTTTTCACTATTCACTATTCACTTTTCACTCTTATAGTAGTATTCGTAGAATTTCATGTAGGCATCTATGTTCTTCTGGTTATAGAAGGTGTTGTAGTTTTGTGTCGATATGCTGAACACCATATAGTCCTTGGGGTCATACTTCGACAGCGGGCCGCCGTCGAGGAGCAGATGGGTGCGGTAGAGCTCAGCCTCGGCAGCATCCTTGAAGCGGTGTATGGTCAGCATCTGTATGGTGTCGGTGAACAGCAGGGGGCTGGCACGGTAGCCGCTGTTCGAATAGTTCTGCATATTGAAGTCGGCGATGGCATACTGCAGCTGTGTGGCGACTATTTTCTTGTCGTTGATGAGCACCGCCACATAGTGCTGCAATTGTTCGCGGTAGCGGTACATGAGGCTTTCTGGCGGCAGTCCTGGCTCCTCGTCGCCGCTTCCCGGTGTAGCCTGGCTGACGACGTCGCGCACGTTCTCCTTGTAACGGCTGCGTCCCTGTGCCTCTTCGTCGCTGCTCACCTCCTCGCCGCCACCCATCGAGCTGTAGCGTCCGGTACGCAGATAGGCGAGCTGTTCCTTGGCGAGTTCCACGAGGCGGGTGGTGTCGTCATATTCGGCAACGATAGATTCGAAGGTAATGGTCGCCATTGCCGTGTCGCCCATCTGAGCCGAAGCGAGGCCTTTCCAGTAACGGAACTTGCCCATGAGAGGCTGCTCATTGTATGACTGCAGCGCCGCATCGACATGTGTCACCACGTCGCGGTACTTCTTCCTGCGGTATAGGCTGTATACCGTGGCATACTCGTTCTGAGCCACTTCGCTGCGCTGTATTATTTCGAGGTAGTACTGGTCGTCGCGTATCATGTTGGCATAGTCGCTGTCGGGGAAACCCATCAGCACCATGTCGCGGTAGTAGTTGGCTTGCGGAGTGTTGCCCTGCTTGCTGTAGATACGCCACAGCTGGTAGAAGGCCTGGGCTATCTCGTCGGCATCGGGATAGTCCTTGGCGAGGCGCAGGTAGCATTCCAGCGCACGGTCGGTGTTTTCGATGCCGTCATAATAGATGTATCCTGCGTTGAGGAGGCAGCGTGCAATGTCGGCATGCATCGTGTCGCGTTGTCCCTGTGTCTTGGGCAGATTCTTGAGGTAGTAGGCCTGTGAGTGAGGGTCGTCGGGGTTGTCGCCGTTTGCCCTGGAGGCCAGTGCCGTGCTGTCGGTTGCAGTCGAGTCGCTGTCGTCGCTGTCGTCCTCCGGTTCGTTCTCCATGCCCGGAATCATCGAACCGAGGCCCATGGTTGTACGCTTCGAGATGAACCAGTAGTCGTCCAGGACCCTTACCCCCCAACGTTGACGGAAGGTCTGCTTCCCTTTCGAGACGGTGTTGTGGTTATAGAAGTACCAGTCGCCCTGCAGGGTGTTCTGCTGGCTTTGGGTCTCCTGCCTGAGTTCGGCAAGAAGACGTTGTTCCTCCTCCTCTTTCTCCTTTTGGCGAACCTCGTCGATTTTTTTCTGTATCAGCTTCGAGCGTTCCGCCGGTTCCATGTCGGCCCAAGCCAGAAGACTATCGTTGAGGTGAATAAGCCGCGTATTCTCAACCAGTGCAGTAAGAGTGTTGTATCGCGACCTGATCTCGTCGAAGTGCGGATAGCCAGCCTTGATGATGTGCATGGCCGTGTCGTAGTATTTCTGTGCCTCGTCGTAGTTCTCGTAGTATTCGTACAGTATGTCGGCCATCCTCAATGCCGACTTGGCCTTCTGCGACGGGTTGCCCGTGGCAGCGGCTACAGAGAGCTTGTAGTTGTCGCATGCCTTTTTCGCGTCCTTCATGCCCATATACATGTCGCCCTTGGCGTAGTATATCTGGTCGCGGAACTCCTGGTTCTTCTTATCCTTCAACATCTTGTCGAGGCTACGCTCGACGGTGGCGAGGTCTGTATGCTCCTCTGTGGCACACGACGCGATATTGATGCGGGCGTTGAACTCCATCACGTAGTCGGGACGGCATTTCAGCACCTTCTCGAAGTATTTTGTCGCCGTGGGGCGTTTGTCGAGAGTCTGGTATATCTGTGCAAGGATGAAGTATAGGCGTGCCTTGCTGCGGCGTCCGCTCATCTCGTCGAGTGCCAGGCGGATGTACTGCACCGCCTTCTTGTATTTCTCCTGTGGAAGAAGGGTTTCGACCATGGCAAGGTAGAGCTTGTCGTTGAGCTTGGCCGGGAAATTGCCTTTCTGCTGCTCGTTGACAAGCATGTCGAGAGCCACTTCGGCATCGCCATACTGTTTCTCCTGTGTCTGGCAGCGAGCCAGCAGTATGCGGGCTTCGTCGCTCTCCGGGCTTCCGGCGAACTGTGTCATGATAAGCCTGCATGTGTTGGCAGTGGCTGCGTAGTCCTGCTTCTCGAACGTGGCGTATGCCGTAAGCAGATAGCAGTTCTTCACATACTTCACATACTCACGGCCCTGCAGGTAGATGCTGTGTTTCTTGATGCCCTTGATACCTTTTTCGATGCTCTTGTCCATCTGCTGATAGATACCCATGGCCTGCTCCTTGGTACCTATCTGATAGACAGGAAGGATCTGGGTGTAGTCATCCACGAAGGTCTTCTGCAGCTTGCGGATCCCTTCCTTATAGTTCTCGTTGCCGTTCCACCACACGTTGTAATGGCACGTGGTGTTGTGGTAGGTCACATTGGTCCAGTTGGCCTTCCGCGTGGAACAGCCAGCCATGAGAACCACAGCCAACAAAAACAATAAACATGCTATGTAAGAATTCCTATTCACCATTCACTATTCACTTTTCACCATTCACTATTCACTATTCACCATTCACTATTCACTATTCACCATTCACTATTCACCATTCACTATTCACCATTCACTATTCACCATTCACCATTCACCATTCACCATCAAACATTAAACCTGAAGTGCATGATGTCGCCATCCTGCACGACATAGTCCTTGCCTTCAACCGAGATTTTTCCCGCCTCGCGGCATTTGGCTTCGCTGCCAAGAGCGACGTAATCGTCATACTTTATCACCTCGGCACGGATAAATCCGCGCTCGAAGTCGCTATGTATAATTCCCGCTGTCTGAGGGGCTTTCATCCCTTTGCGGAATGTCCATGCGCGGCACTCTTTCGGACCAGCCGTCAGGAAAGTCTGCAGGTTGAGCAGACGGTAGGCAGCCTTGATAAGACGGTTGACACCCGACTCCTTCAAGCCCAGGTCCTCAAGGAACATCTGCTTCTCCTCGTAGGTCTCCAGCTCAGCGATGTCGGCCTCGATGCCGGCTCCTATCACCAGCACCTCGGCTTCCTCGTCCTTGACGGCCTCGCGAACCATGTCGACATATTTGTTGCCGCTCACAACCGATGCCTCGTCGACATTGCAGACATAAAGTATCGGCTTGGCAGTCAGGAGCATAAGGTCTTTAGCAGCCTCCTGCTGGCTCTCGTCGAGTTTCACGGTGCGGGCACTCTTGCCGGCAAGCAGGGCTTCCCTATAGAGAGCCATGACTTCGACAAGCTTTTTCGCCTTTGCGTCGCCGCCTGTCTTTGCTTTCTTTTCCTCTTTAGCGAAACGGTTCTCTATGGTTTCCAAGTCCTTGAACTGCAGTTCAAGGTCTATGGTCAGCTTGTCGCGGACAGGGTCGACGCTGCCGTCGACATGGGTCACATTGTCGTCGTCGAAACAGCGCAGCACATGAATGATGGCGTCGGTAGTACGGATGTCGCCCAAGAACTTGTTGCCCAAGCCCTCACCTTTCGATGCGCCTTTCACGAGACCGGCGATGTCGACAATCTCGACAGTGGCGGGCACCACGCTGGCGGGATGCTCTATCTCGACAAGCTTTGCCAGACGCTCATCTGGCACAGTGATTACACCCACGTTGGGTTCTATGGTACAAAAAGGGAAGTTAGCAGCCTGCGCCTTGGCATTGCTGAGACAGTTGAAAAGGGTGGATTTGCCCACATTCGGCAAACCGACAATACCACACTGTAGCGACATATCGTATTGATTAGTTGTTTATTATTTTTCGTATTAATCTTTCGGCCAAAGAAAAGCCCAAAGGCAAAGTTACGAAAAATAACGCAATCGGCCACTTTTTATTGCATTTCATGCTTGCACGACATAGAAATAATTTTAATGATTATCCGCATAAATCCGAAAAGCTTCTATTAAGTAATGTGTAAATAGTAACATGGGACACTTGTTTTGCGGCCAATGTCGTTATAAGTACACATATCCTTGAAAAGTAAAATAATTTGCAGATATACGCCTTTTTTCAATACCGATGCCAAAAAATATAAAAATGACGCTTCTATATAACAACTTTGTTATTGTCTGTTATTGTTGAAGTTGCAGGCGAGCCGCCTGCACTCCAAGGATGCTGCAAAGCTACAACAATAATCTGAATCTACAAATTAGCAAATATTTTTTTACACAATATTTACGATTGTTTTTCGTTTTAGAGAAAAAAAATATATGTCTTATACTCAATTAGCACAACTTGAATTTATGAATGCACTTAACTGCATTAGTTCAGAGTCTGACTTGAATGAGTTCAAGGACTTGGTGGCTCATTTCTTTGCACAAAAAGCACAGAAAGCTATTGACGCTCTTTGGGACGAAGGTGCAATAAACGAGGATACCATTAACCAATGGGGAAACGAACACATGCGTACACCTTATCGTTATGCGACGAATCGTACTTGACACCAACCACCTTTTACAAGCATTGCCAACACATAGTCCATACCACAAGATAGTTACCAACGATTCACACTTCAGAATTCTTAAAGATATCGACTGGCCTAAAATCGCTGTTTTGACGATTCAGGAATTATCTGCTCAAATATAAAAAAAAAGTATTGGCAGTAAGTAGACAATACGCAAGGCGGCAGACTGCTATTGTCTGACGCCTGTGGCATTGCTACCGTAATTCGACTAATCACCTAACAATCTACAAAAATGCTAATAGCAGTCTTTTGTGCCTCGTCGGAGCCGAAGAATCCCGGCTACAAACAAGCGGCCGTCGCGCTGGGAAGCGAGATTGCCCGACGCGGCCACACCCTAGTCTACGGCGGCAGCAACCTCGGCACCATGGGCCATGTCAGCGGTGCCGCACTGGCCGCCGGTGGCGAAGTGATAGGGGTCATCCCTACCCTCTTCAGTCCCGAGATCATCAATTCACAACCCGTCACCGAACTCGTCAAGGTCGCGTCCATGGCTGAACGGAAAGAGTATATGATACAGCACTGCGACGCCTTCATCGCCCTCCCCGGCGGCATCGGAACACTCGACGAAATACTCGAAGTGATGGTAGCCAACCAGCTGAATATTATCAAGACAAAGCCTGTCGTACTTTTCAACCCCGACGGTTTCTACGACCACTTTATACAGCAGATAGAGACAATGGGCGAAAACGGTTTCTTCCGCAGCGGAAGACATCCCGACATCGGCGAGGCAAAAACCATCGACGAGCTACTGACGCTCTGCAACGCATGACAGCGGAACGTGCATATATAGCCATCGACCTCAAGTCGTTCTACGCCTCGGTAGAGTGCGTGGAGCGTGGCCTCGACCCACTCACCACCAACCTTGTGGTTGCCGACAGTTCACGCACCGAAAAGACCATCTGCCTTGCCGTCTCGCCATCGCTCAAGGCCTACGGCATCCCCGGACGTGCCCGCCTCTTCGAGGTGGTCCAGCGTCTCCGCGAAGTCAATGCCGAAAGGCAGTACCACGCCCCGAACTACCGTTTCTCCGGCAAGTCGACCAGCGACACGGAGCTCCGCTCCCACCCCGAACTGGCTATCGACTACATCGCCGCTCCGCCCCGCATGGCTTTCTACATGGAATACAGCACACGCATCTTCGACATCTACAGCCACTTCATCTCGCCCGACGACATACATGTCTATTCCATCGACGAAGTCTTCATCGATGCCACCAACTACCTGAAGACATACCACCTCACAGCTCACGAACTGGCGATGAAGCTGGTGCGCGAAGTGTTGACCAGCACCGGCATCACCGCCACTGCCGGCATAGGCTCCAACCTCTACCTCGCCAAGGTGGCTATGGACATCGTTGCCAAGCATATACCCGCCGACAGGGATGGAGTCCGCATCGCCGAACTCGACGAGCATTCCTACCGGCAACGGCTCTGGGATCACCGCCCCCTCACCGACTTCTGGCGCGTGGGGCGCGGCATAGCACGACGGCTCGAACAGAACGAGATATACACCATGGGAATGCTTGCCCGTTGTTCGATAGAGAACGAGGAGTTGCTCTACAAGCTCTTCGGTGTCAATGCCGAACTGCTCATCGACCACGCATGGGGCTGGGAGCCCTGCACCATCGCCGACATCAAGGGCTACCGTCCCGAGACCAACTCGCTCTCGTCGGGACAGGTTCTCGCCACCCCCTACCCTGCCGACAAGGCCCGCATCGTCACCCAGGAGATGTGCGACAACACGGCCCTCCACCTCCTCGAGAAACGCCTCGTAACCAACCAGGTGGTGCTGACCGTCGACTACGACACTGAGAGTCTCGCCGACCCCGCACGCCGACGTCGCTACAAGGGCGAGATCGTCCTCGACCGCTACGGACGCCCCACGCCCAAGCCGGCACACGGCTCGGCAATGCTGCCGTTCCACACATCATCGTCGCACCTCATCAGCAATGCTGTCATGAGCATCTTCAACAAGGTCGTGGATCCCGACCTGCTGGTACGACGCATCACCATCGCTGTCATGGATGTTGTTTATGAAGACGACGACCGCAGGGAACGCAAGCATACCGACGACACACAGCTGAATCTGTTCACCGACTATGAAGCCCTCGCACGCCAGCGGCAACAAAGCGAGGAGGAGCTGGAGAAGGAGCAGCGCATACAGCTGACCATCCTCGACATCAAGAAGAAATTCGGCGGCAACGCCATCCTCAAAGGCCTCAGCTTCCAGGAAGGCGCCACCGCCAAGGAGCGCAACAGCCAGATCGGCGGTCACAAAGCCTGACACCTGATAAGAAAGAATCAGTGCAGGTTGACACCGATGATGTGCATGAATTCCTCCCGTGTCTTCGGGTCTTTCATGAAAGCGCCGGTGAAGTCCGACGTTGTGGTGACGCTGTTCTGTTTCTGGACGCCACGCATCGACATACACATGTGCTGCGCCTCGATGACGACGGCGACGCCGAGGGGTTGCAGGGTATCCTGTATGCAGTCCTTTATCTGCCTGGTGAGGCGTTCCTGCACCTGCAGACGACGAGCATAGGCGTCAACGACACGCGGAATCTTCGACAGACCGACGATGGTGCCGTTGGGAATATAGGCCACATGCGCTTTGCCAACGAAAGGCACCATGTGGTGCTCGCATAGCGAGTAGAGCTCTATATCCTTGACTACCACCATCTGACGGTAGTCCTCATGGAACATGGCCGAACGAAGTATCTCCTCGGGATCCTGGTCGTAACCACCCGTGAAGAAAAGCATCGCCTTTGCGATACGTTCAGGCGACTTGAGGAGCCCCTCCCGCTCGGGGTTCTCGCCAAGCAGACGGATTATCTCCTTGTAATGCTGTGCCATCTCAGCGACGCAAGCCTCGTCGTATTTGTCTATCTTCTGGTATCCTTTTTCCATTAGGTACGAAGTGAATAGTGAATAGTGAATAGTGAT
>JAFSKP010000146.1 GCA_017448905.1 Bacteroidales bacterium
AAGCATTCAAACACTCAAGCAATCAAGCACTCAAGCACTCAAGCAATCAAGCAATCAAGCACTCAAACATTCAAGCACTCAAGCAATCAAGCAATCAAGCAATCAAGCAATCAAACACTCAAACACTCAAGCAATCAAGCACTCAAACAATCAAGCACTCAAACACTCAAGCAATCAAACACTCAAGCACTCAAGCAATCAAGCAATCAAGCACTCAAACATTCAAGCATTCAATCATTCAAACAATAATATATTATGACCCAAATACCAATCCAAAAAGAGGTGATCGACAAGATTGCCGCCGAAAACAAGATAAACAATCCAGGCAAGGCAAGCATCCGCGAGATGCGGAAAATGATTCAAGATGTTGAGAAAGAGACCGGCGTCCGCTTCGTGAAAATGGAGATGGGCATTCCCGGACTGCCAGCCCCGCAGGTGGGTGTCCAGGCCCAGATCGAGGCTTTGAAGAGCGGTGTCGCCAGCATCTATCCTGAGATATACGGTACAGCCGACTTCAAGCGCGAGGCCGCCCGATTCGTCAAGTATTTCCTCGACATCGACGTGACCCCCGACTGCTGCGTGCCTACTGTCGGTTCGATGCAGGCGGGCTTCGCCTCGTTCCTTACCCTGACGCGCTATGACGCCAAGAAGACCAAGGTCCTCTTCATCGACCCTGGCTTCCCGGTGCAGAAGCAGCAGTGCCGCGTGCTGGGCATTCCCATGAAGGCCTTCGACGTGTATGAATACCGTGGCGACAAGCTGCGTGACAAGCTTGAAGAGGAACTTAAGGACGGCGACGTGGCCTGCATGATTTTCAGCAGCCCCAACAATCCCGCATGGTTCTGCTTCACCGAGCATGAGCTCCAGATTATCGGCGAGATGGCCAACAAATACGGCGTTGTCGTCATGGAGGACTCCGCCTACTTCCTCATGGACTTCCGCAAGGACTACAGCGTCCCCGGCAAGGCTCCTTTCCAGCCTACTGTCGCCAAGTACACAGACCTTTATGTCATCATGATAAGCGGCTCGAAGTCGTTCAGCTATGCCGGCGAGCGTATCGCCATGATGGTCTGCTCGCCCAAGCTGTTCAACATGGAGTGCCCCGACCTCTCACGCTACTATAGCCAGACGCAACTGGGCCGCGCCCTGATTTTCGGCACCCTCTACTGCCTCAGCAGCGGCACCGCCCACAGTGTGCAGTACGCCATGGCCGCCATGCTCAAGGGCGCCAACGACGGCACATTCAACTTCGTCAAGGACATCAGGGAGTACGGCGAGAAGGCAGGCATCATGAAGAAGATGTTCACCGACAACGGGTTCTATATCGTCTACGACAAGGATATGGGCGAGGACATCGGTGACGGCTTCTATTTCACTTTCTGCTATCCCGGCTTCGAGGGCGTCGACCTGCTCAACGAACTTATCCGTTACGGCATCAGCGCAATAGCCCTCGACATCACGGGCAGCCACAAGCAAGGCATCCGCGCCTGCGTGGCCCTGGTGCTTCGCGACCAGTTCCCCGACCTGAAGGTGCGCCTCGAGAAATTCCACGAGGATCATCCTGTGAAGTGATCTGACAAATAAAGACAGAATGAAAAGCCTGGCGTTTTTTCGCGTCAGGCTTTTTTTATTTTTGTCAGAAGTTTTTTTTTCCGTATCTTTGCCGTTTACGATGTCATTGAAGAATCTCTATAAGCGTTTCATAGTGTGGCGGATGCGTCATATGAGCGACCGCTTGTTTCTGCTTGTGTTGAGTGTTTTGGTGGGACTGCTGGCGGGATTGGCTGCTGTCGTGCTCAAGACGCTCGTGCATGTCACCAACAAATGGCTGCTGCAATTCAGCATTCCATCGGTGGTTGGAGGCAATGTGCTGATACTTGTCTATCCTGCCATAGGCATCTTCCTCACCATATTGTTCGTACGGTACGTCATCAAAGGCGACATAGGTCACGGGCTTCCTTCGGTGCTGCTCTCCTTGTCGCGCAAGGAGGGCCGTCTGCCGGTGAAGAACATGTATTCGTCAATGGTGGCCTCCACGCTGACAGTGGCTTTCGGAGGCAGCGTCGGACTTGAAGCCCCGATAGCATCGACAGGCAGTGCGATAGGCAGTAACGTCGGCCGTTTTTTCAGGATGAGCACCCACGATGTGAAGCTGCTTTTAGGTTGCGGCGCCGCAGGCGCCATAGCGGGCATCTTCAAGGCCCCTATAGCCGGAGTGCTGTTCGTGATAGAGGTCTTCATGTTCGACATGACGGCGACATCGATACTGCCCCTCATGCTGGCAGCCATTAGTGCCTCGACGCTGGCCAACTTCATGATGGGCGGCGGTGTGCAGTTCGCTTTCACTGTCGTCGGCGAGACGGGGTTGTCGCAAATCCCTTTCTATATAGTATTAGGCGTTTTCTGTGCATTGATATCCATCTATTTCCTGCGGGTCACTGACAAGGTGGAAGGCTGGTTTGCAAGATGTGGGAACCAGGTCTTGCGTGCCGCCATCGGTTCGGTGGCATTGGGAGTGATGATTTTCCTGTTCCCTCCGCTCTTCGGCGAGGGTTATTCGTTTCTCACCGAACTGCTGGGAGGCAGCGAGCAGATGCTGTTCGAACACAGCGTTTTCGAGCCGCTGAGCGGAAACGCCTGGCTGGTGCTTCTTTTCCTGTTGGTGTTGATACTGATGAAAGCCGTGGCCACGGCCACAACCATAGGATGTGGCGGAGTGGGAGGCACCTTCGGCCCGTCGCTCATCATTGGCGGTATGTCGGGTTATTTCATCTGCATGCTCTCCAACCAGCTGGGACTTCCGGAGCAGTCCACTGCCAATTTCGCCCTCGTAGGCATGGCGGCGGTGATGACAGGAGTGATGCATGCGCCGTTCATGGCCATATTCCTCATAGCCGAGATCACTGGGGGCTATGCGTTGATAGTGCCGTTGCTGGTGGCGTCGTCGGTAACCTATCTCTGCGTGTCGCCCTTCGAAAAACACTCTATCTACGCCCGCAAGCTCGCCGAGCGTGGCGACCTGCTGACGCACGACAAGGACAGTTCGGCATGGCAGCTCATGGACATGCGGAAGCTGATAGAGACCAACTTCGTCGTGGTACGCGACGGCGACACCCTACGCGACCTGGTGGAGGCTATAAAGTATTCGCGCCGCAACCTCTTCCCCGTGCTTACTGCCGACGACAAGTTCCTGGGGGTAATCCACATGGACGATGTCAGACAGATTATTTTCCAGCCAGAAAAATATGACACAACACCTGTTACCGACCTGATGCACGACATCTCGGAGGGCGACATCGTCCGCATCAGTGAGCCCCCGTCCGAGGTCGTCAACAAGTTCAAGGTCGGCAACCGCTACAACCTCATCGTCATCGACGACGACGGCTACTACCTCGGCTTCCTCTCCCGCGCCAACACCTTCTCCGCCTACCGCCGCTTCGTCAGCTCGCTGTCGGAAGAATAGGCGAAAAGTGAATAGGCGAAAAGTGAATAGTGAGAAGTGAATAGTGAGAAGTGAATAGTGAGAAGTGAATAGTGAGAAGTGAATAGTGAATAGTGAAAAGTGAATAGTGAAAAGTGAAAAGTGAAAGGTGAAAATTGACTTAATAATAATCTCAGTCTAGAGTGTCTAGTCAGTCTAGTCCACTCTAGCTAATCTAAAAACAATGTCCGAAGAAAAAACTGTTAATATCGACAATTTTAGTGAAGATAATTCCGAGCACCTTGCTGCGCCCGTCGACGACGGCATGGATGGACACAACGTGGAGAAGGATGGCGTGACCATCTCGCTCAACGCGATGTTCAAGGACTACTGGATTGACTATGCGTCGGATGTGATCCTCGACCGTAGCGTGCCCGACATCGACGACGGCCTGAAGCCGGTGCAACGCCGCATCCTCCATGCCATGAAGGAGACCGACGACGGCCGCTACACCAAGGTGGCCAACATCGTTGGCAACACCATGCAGTACCATCCCCACGGCGACGCCTCGATCAAGGACGCCCTTGTCAACATAGGGCAAAAGGAGCTGCTGATAGACTGCCAGGGTAACTGGGGCAACATCCTTACCGGCGACGATGCCGCTGCAGCCCGTTACATCGAGGCACGGCTCTCGAAGTTTGCCAACGAGGTGGTCTTCAATAAGAAAACAACCGAATGGAAGCCATCGTACGACGGACGCAAGAAAGAGCCTGTAACCCTCCCTATCAAGTTCCCCCTGCTGCTGGCTCAGGGAACCAAGGGTATTGCCGTGACGCTGACGTCGGTGATTATGCCTTATAATTTCTGCGAGCTGCTGGAGTCGTCAATCAAGATACTACAGAACGTCCCCTTTGAAATCTATCCCGACTTCCCGACGGGCGGCATGATAGACGTGTCGAAGTACAACGACGGCGCCCAGGGCGGACGCCTCCGCATACGTGCCAAAATGCACTATGACGAGAAGCGTAAAGCGATATTGATCACCGAACTGCCGTACACGGTCACGACGGGCGACCTGAAGGACAGCATCGAAAACGCACACGAGAAGGGAAAGATAAAGATCAAGAAGATTGAGGACAGCACTGCCGCCGAGGTGGAGATAGCAGTACTCTTGCCGCAAGGCGTCTCGCCCGACCAGACCATCGACGCCCTCTATGCCTTCACCGACTGCCAGATCAGCGTCTCGCCGCAAACCTGCGTGATTGTCGACAAGAAACCGGTCTTCATGACTATCTCCGACATACTGCGCCACTCCACCTACCATACCAGAGACCTGCTACGCCAGGAACTTGAGATCCAGCTCTCTGAACTCGAGGACAAATGGCACTGGGTATCGCTCGAGAAACTTTTCTTCGAGAAACGCATCTACAAACAGTTGGAGAAAGACCAGGAGTCCTGGGAGGCTCAGCTGACAGCCATCGAAAAGGCGTTCGACCCTTACAGGAAACTCTTCAAAAAGGAGATTACCCGTGACGACGTGCTGAAACTCTGCGAGAAGCCGGTACGCAAGATCTCCAAGTTCGACATCAAGAAGGCTGACGAGGAGATAGCCACCATCGAGATGAATATCGATGAGACGAAGAACCACCTGGAGCATCTGACGGAGTATGCCGTAGCCTATTTCAGGCATCTGCTCGACAAGTACGGCGAGGGACGTGGGCGAAAGACCGAGATCAGAAACTTTGAGGACATACAGGCCGCCAACGTGGCTGTCGCCAACGAGAAACTGTATGTCAATAGGTTGACTGGTTTTGCTGGTTATGGCCTGAAGAAAGACGAGGGGGCTGAATACGCTCTGGACTGCTCGCGGATGGACGACATCATCGTCTTCCGCAAGGATGGTTCCATGATGGTCACCAAGGTGCAGGAGAAAGGCTTCATCGGCAACACCGACTGCAAGGAGATAGAGTTCGTCGGGCTCTTCCGAAAGGGGGACGAGCGGACGGTGTACAACATGATTTACCGCGACGGGGCGTTCGGATATGTCTACGTCAAGCGTTTCTCGGTGCTGGGCATCACGCGCGACAAGGAATATCAGCTCACCAAGGGTGCCAAGGGCACCAAGGTGCTCTATTTCACTGCCAATCCCAATGGCGAGGCCGAGACGGTAACCATACACCATGTCTCGAAACCCAAGCTCAAGAAGACAAGCTTCGACTTCGACTTCGCCAAACTGGCCATCAAAGGGCGTGCCTCGATGGGGAACATCCTGACGCGAAATGCCGTGCGCAATATCACCCTGAAGGATGAGGGGGTCTCGACCCTGGGTGCACGCAAGATATGGTATGACGAGAGTGTCAAGCGGCTCAACGTCAACGAGGCGGGCATCTTCCTTGGCGACTTCAAGGGGCGTGACCGCATTCTCACCCTCACGCAGTCGGGCTATTTCCGCACCACCAACTTCGACCTGGGTAACCATTTCGATGAGGATATGGTGCTGATACGCAAGTACGATCCTCAAACCATCGTGTCGGTAGTATACAGAGATGCCGAAAGTGGCAGCTACTACCTGAAACGTTTCGTTGTTGAAGACCACGACAAGAAACTGCCGTTCCTCGACGAGAATTCCGGCGACGCAATGGTGACCTTCGCCGTCGACACGTTCCCGCGTCTGGAGGTGGAATACGACGAGAACTCGAACAAGAAGATTTCTTCCGAAATAATCGAAGTCTCGGACTTCATCGCCGTCAAGGGTTATAGGGCGAAAGGGAAGCGCATCACCACAGCCGAAGTCAAGGAGTTCCGCTGGCTCGATCCCCTTCCCGAGCCGGAACCCGAACCGGAAGTAGAGGTAGAGGATGGGGAGAACATGATGGACATGACTTTTGAACCTGTCGACTTCGACGAAAGGGAAGGCTTTGCCGAAGGCACTCAGACTTCTCTGTTTGGTGAACAGTGAATAGTGAATGGTGAATGGTGAATAGTGAATAGTGAATGGTGAATGGTGAATAGTGAATGGTGAATAGTGAATGGTGAATAGTGACCGGGAAACGTAAAATATTAAACATTAAATAAATAAACATTAAACAAATAAACATTAAACACCATACCTTGAAGATACTCTTCATCCTACCGCGATTCCCATTTCCCCTTGAGAAAGGGGATAAGCTTCGCGCCTACAACCAGATACGTTACCTCGCCTCGAACAACGAGGTCTACCTTTTCGCGCTCTCGCACCAGAGGGTCGACGATAATGCCGTCGACGAGATGTCGAAGTTCTGCAAAGACATCTGTGTCGCGCGACTCTCAAAGATAAAGGGTGCACTCCGTGTGGTGCGCAATTTTTTCAGCGTCCGCTCGCTACAGATCGGATACTGGGACTCGCGCCGAGCCCGCAGCCTCTACCGTGACTTCGAGGCAAAAGTCAGACCGGATGTGGTATATGCACAAATGGTGCGTACTATGAAGTATGCCGCCCATTCCACGTTCCCAAGAGTGCTCGACTTCCAGGATGCCCTCTCCATGAACTTCGAGCGTCGCATGCTCAAGCACAGATCCTTGAGTTATTTCGTACTCCACTATGAGTTCAAGATGCTCCGTTCGGCCGAGTTCAACGCCTGTGGCATCTTCGACCGTCTCACCGTCATCTCGGAGCGCGACAGCGAAGCCATTCCGCAGCATAAGGACACTGTCATCGACATAGTCCGCAATGGCGTCGACTTCGACTATTTCCGCCCCATCGACATGCCAAAGGAGTATGACGTCGTTTTCTGCGGCAATATGCAGTACCGACCCAACATCGACGCGTCGCTGTTCCTTGCCGAGGAGGTGATGCCCATAGTGTGGCAGTCGCGCCCTGAAGCAAAGCTGTTGCTCGCCGGGGCCACGCCGAAGGGGGCAGTCAGGCAGCTCGCGTCGGAGCGGGTCACCGTCACGGGTTCTGTTGATGATATTCGCCCCTGCTATGCGTCGGCGCACGTCTTTGTGGCTCCGATGCGCATCGGTTCGGGACTACAGAACAAGCTGCTCGAAGCCATGTCGATGGGCATACCATGTGTCACCACCTCGCTGGCGAATGCATCCCTCGGAGCCTCTGACCGGCGGCATATCCTTGTCGCCGACGATGCCACGTCGATAGCACAATCCATCGTGCGGCTGCTTGACGACAGGCGGCTGCGCGACAATATTGCATCAGAAGCCTCTGCTTTTGTGCATGACAACTTCTCCTGGCAGTCGGCCGTAGGGAAGTTGGAGACAATACTTCGCCAAGCCATGACCTCATCAAACAAGCATGAAGAAAAACAACTGGAAGAAGAATAGGGGCAAGTTCAAGGGCGAGACAGGCATTTGGGATGCCGAGAACATGGCAGGAATCTCCGGGACGGGGTTTCATGCCAAGGATACCGGGAAGCGCCCTACGCCGCAGGAGCGTAACACTTTCTCGACCGACGTGCTTCCCGAACGCGCGATCCTTGTCTCGGTATGCGACTCCCGTACCACTATGGAGCGTACCGAAGAGTGCCTCGACGAGCTGGCTTTCCTGCTCGAGACGGCTGGAGGCGAGTGCGTAAAACGCGTGATCCAGAAACTGGACCATCCCGACAGCCGCACCTATGTCGGCAGCGGCAAACTGGAGGAGGTGATAGAGTACAAGAACGCGCTCGATGTCGACTTCCTGGTTTTCGACGACGAGCTGTCGCCGGCACAGCTGCGCAATCTGGAAAAGGCTTTCGGCTGCCGCATCCTCGACCGTACGACGCTGATTCTCGACATTTTCGCCAAACGAGCACGCACTTCGATTGCCAAGACCCAAGTGGAGCTGGCGCAGCTGCAGTATATGCTGCCGCGACTGACACGACTGTGGACCCACCTGGAACGGCAACGCGGCGGAATAGGCATGCGCGGCCCCGGCGAGAGCCAGATAGAGACCGACAGGCGCCTCATCACCGAGAAGATAACACTGCTCAAAGAGAGACTGAAGGATATCGACAAGCAGAAGACGCAGCAGCGCAAGAACCGCGAGAGCCTCGTGCGTGTGGCTCTGGTAGGATACACCAATGTCGGCAAGTCGACGCTGATGAACCTGCTGGCAAAGAGCGATGTCTTTGCCGAGAACAAGCTGTTTGCCACGCTCGACACGACGGTGCGCAAGGTGGTGATAGACAATCTGCCGTTTCTGCTGACCGACACTGTGGGATTCATCCGCAAGCTGCCACACGGACTGGTCGAGTCGTTCAAGTCGACCCTCGACGAGGTGTGCGAGGCCGACCTGTTGATGCATGTGGTGGACATCTCACATCCCGACCACGAACAGCAGATAGAGTCGGTCAATGCCACGCTGCAGGAGATAGGTGCAATCGACAAACCCACCATCATGGTGTTCAACAAGGTCGATGCCTACACTTTCGAACCTAAAGACGAGGACGACCTCACACCGATGACGCGACGCAACTGGACTCTCGAGATGCTGCAGAACACTTGGATGGCCAAGGGCGACGCAGGGCACACAGTCTTTATCTCGGCGGCGCAGAGGAGGAACATTGACCAGCTGCGGGAGATGATGTACGAGGAAGTGAGACGCATCCACGCCATACGATACCCATACAACAACTTCCTGTATTGATTATGTAACCGTAACAACCTAAGTTCCATTAAGAAATGCAATTGGTAGTTGGCTTTTTTTGTACGTTTATGCCTTATGTTTTCTGAATGCAAATGTACACAATAAGTGCGACAAAATACACAGACGAAAAAAATCCCCCGCCCTCAAGGACAAGCTCGTGGCCGACTTCACGAGGTCACTGCGGGAAAGACGCGACGAACTCGCCGAAGGGAAGCCCCTGGAGAGATACGCCGACCTGCACAAGGGACACCCACCGCAGCCCAGCGTCTCATATTCGGCCTGATGGGCTTGCCTTACCAGTTCCAGGGGAAGATGCATAACGTCAACGCCACACCAAAATACGACTAGGCTTTTATGGTTACAAAAGTCCGGGATTTTCGGTTTATAGTTTAATGTTTAACGTTTAATAAAAGATTGTCGCTGGAATACAACTTGTTTTTTAGCGTTGCCAAAATGAAAAGCATCACCATATTAGACAGCGGATTCGAGAAGGAGCTAAAGTTGCAGATTGCGCCTGAGCTCCGGGCCGGCTTCCCTAGTCCGGCAGAGGAATACTTGCATGACAGCCTCGACTTCAACCGTGACCTTATCAAGCATCCCGAAGCCACATTCTACGGTAGGGTTTGTGGGGATAGCATGATCGAGGCCGGAATCAACGACGGAGATATTGCAGTGATTGATAAAAGCAGGGAACCTCACAATGGCTCTATAGTGGTGGCTTTCATCAACAATGAGTTTACGATAAAGTACCTCGACACCACCCACAAGGACGAAGGGTATATAGAACTGCGGCCGGCAAACCCCAAGTACAAGCCAATCAGGATAGACCAGACCGACGATTTTGAAGTGTGGGGAGTTGTGGTATATACGATCAAGCCCTGGAACTGATGAACTACTTTGCCGTTGTTGACTGCGATAACTGCTATGTTTCCTGTGAGCGTGTGTTTCGACCCGACCTCAACGGGAAGCCTGTTGTAGTACTCTCAAATAACGACGGCTGTGTGGTGGCCCGTTCCAATGAGGCAAAGAAACTGGGCATCAAGGCAGGAACACCATACTTCAAACTCTCTCAACAATTCCCTGACCAGAAGATTGCCGTTTTCTCCAGCAACTATGAGCTTTACGGCGACCTGACAGGCAGGGTGATGGCAATAATTCAACAGGAAGCGCCCGACTATTTCCGCTATTCCACCGACGAGGCTTTTGTGATATTGAGGGGGATGGAAAACGTGGATCTCAAAGTGTGGGGAGAACAGCTGCATAAGACCATCAGGCAGCGAGTGGGCATCCCTGTCAGCATCGGCATAGCACCCACAAAGACTCTCGCAAAGATGGCTTCTCATTATGCCAAACACTATGCCGGGTACAATCATTGCTGCCTGATTGACGATGACGAGAAACGAAAGAAAGCCCTCAAACTCTATCCCATCGATGAAGTTTGGGGTATAGGACGGAGGTATGCAGCCAGACTGGAGAACCTTGGAATACATACGGCCTTTGATTTCGCCGAGAGGAACCGGGAATGGATAAACGCCACTTTCAACAAGGTGGTGGTATTGCGAACCTGGCGAGAGCTGAACGGCGAGGATTGTGTGCCGAATGATGAGCCAGCCAAAAAGAAAAGCATCTGTGTGAGCCGTTCCTTCCCAGGAATGATTAACGACATTGACCAGCTGAAGACATATATTGCCAACTATGCCGCCCGATGTTCAGAGAAATTGAGAAAGCAGAATACCTTGGCTTCTGTGGTAGGCGTATTCCTTGGCACAAACCCCTTTCGCGAAGACCTGGAGCAGTATCACACTTTCGGCGAGGTGAATCTGTTGACACCCTCCAACTCCAGCATTGTGATACTGAAGAAAGCCATGGAGGCACTTGAAAAGATATATCGTCCGGGGCTGCAATACAAACGTGCCGGAGTGATAGTTTTGAGCATGGAGAGTGGAGGGGGAATACAGACCAACTTCATTGACTTCGATGCCGAGCGGTTTGAGAAGATGAAGGAGCTGGATAAGGTTCTGGACAGGTTGAACAAGGTGAACGGTACGGAAACAGTCATCCTCGGGGCGCAGCAGTTCATGGGAAGGAACAGCAAAGGAAAAGCCACCCAATTCGCTGATGCCATAAAACACGATTTCAAGAGTCCGAATTACACTACCCGATGGAGCGACATTATTGAGCTACGGTGAAAGCCAAGACCCGGCGAATCCACTGGACAAAGATAAACTCTTTCTGTTAGCATAGTTATACATAAGAAATTTTTTCTGATGGCAGGAGCAAAACCGCACGGCGGTGATATCTCCAAATTCTCAGAAACAGCAGTCTTGCCAGAGGAGGTTTCGTCTGACGAATAACAAGTGTACTCAATACTCCTCAACTGGCGTACGAAAGGAGATTATAGCGATATGTTCTTTCCTTTGTTCTTCTTCACATTATCTTTTCTCGGCCCCAAGAACTTATTTGTGAACCTCCAAGAACTTATGTCCGTTGAGGTGCATCATGTGGTTTGGCTCGTTGGCAAACCAAACCTCCGTTTCCCATGCAATTTCCTTCAAGTGCTTTAAGCCCTCTGCTTTGGTCAGGAATGCAGTAACATACACAACGCTTGCCTCACAATCTTCCACAAGTTGTTTCAGAGAATTGACACGCTCATTGTTCATCGGGTTTGAAGAGTGATATGCCTCAATCAGAAACAGCAGATTCTTCTCGCGACTATAGCCCACAATGTCAGGCAGCGTGCCATGCTCCAAAGTGATCTATGGCCTTTAATATGTCAAGCATGTCAGAATACAACTTCTGGACTTGCTCACTTTTGCCCTCTTTAAAATTTATACGCATACGGTATCAAATAAAGTTTGTTCCTGGAAAATGTTGATTTCTCTGATCTCCGCTTCCATCTTTGGCGACGAATGGTAAGTCTCTTTCAACGCTAATGCCAGTTTGTAAGCCAATAGCGGAGGGACTGCATTTCCTATCTGATAGAACTGTCGCGTCTCAGTACCACAGAACTCAAACCAGTCAGGGAAACTCTGTAGGCGAGCAGCCTCGCGAACTTCGATTCTGCGACGCCTTCCATCCGGCAACTTCACACGCTGCATATCGCTAGTGGCTCCTGCCAGATTGCGGCAGGTAATGGTACGGGCAGGTTTATCTGGATGCAAGTCACGAGGAGTAATGCAATGTGATTTCTCTTCATATACAGCAATGTAGCGTTCCTGTTCAGGAGTTAGGAATTTACTGTTCTCATCAAACTTATTCATCAAGTCGCCTATAGCTTCAGCTACTGTCACCTTCTTCTGTTCTTTCCTTGGAAATCTGAATGTGGAGCGATGACCAACGCAGATAAGTCGCTCACGGTTTTGGGGCACACCGTAATCAACAGCATTCACTATTCTGTATTCCACGACATAGCCCAATTTGCGAAGTTCGGCTACGACAAGTTCCAGATACCACTTGTGGCGACCTAAGATGTTGGCCACGTTTTCAAACAAGAACACTTTAGGCTTCAGACGTTTTACGGCATCTATGAATACAGGGAAACCGTCACGTGCATCCTCAATGCCTTTCTGATTGCCAAAACGGCTGAAAGGCTGGCAGGGAGGGCCTCCAATGATAATGTCTATCTTGTCGGACTCTGGATAGTCGAAGCCAACCTCTAAGAACTGATTATAGCATGTGCCCTTCAGATTCCTATTGTAGGTATCCACAGCGGCATCAACCATTTCGTAGCCGATGGTACGGAATCCTGCTGCTTCGAAGCCAAGCGACAAACCGCCACACCCCGCAAACAAGTCGAGCACAACAGCCTCTTCTTCTATCTTTGGGGTTAGCCAGTCATGTATTTTATAGCTATATTCTGTCATTTATATCAATAAAACCGACTTCAAGTTCACAAAAGTCTGATTCTTAAAGCTGGAAATAAAACACCGTTCGCTCAGCGAGTTCGCGAGTCGAAGCATAACGTCTTGTCTATTATGTCTGTCATTCGCCTTAAACCAAACGGAATCAAAAGGCTACCTGCCTTTCAACGCCGTCCAGCCCTCGGCAAATGACAATGCAAAGGTACACGAAAAAACCGAATAGATAAAAATATATTTTTTCTGATGGCAGGAGCAAAACCGCACGGCGGTGCTATCTCCAAATTCTCAGAAACAGCAGTCTTGCCAGAGGAGGTTTCGTCTGACGAATAACAAGTGTACTCAATACTCCTCAACTGGCGTACGAAAGGAGATTATAGCGACATGTTCTTTCCTTTGTTCTTCTTCACATTATCTTTTCTCGGCCCCAAGAACTTATTTGTGAACCTCCAAGAATGTAATAGTTCACCAGCCTGTTCCTGTGCCTGATTTATTGCATCAAGTGTATAACTTTTCGCATAGAGAAGGTGGTTTTCCTTCTTTTTCTGTGCAAGAAAACTTAAATTTTTTTTTGAGTACTAAATATATGCTAAAAAAGCTTGGCTCGATGGGCATTTGTACAATAATAATGGGATTATTACGTTATTCAAGCAAAACCATTTACACATGCCGCATCTTGCCAACCCTATCCTCCTGGAGCGGGTCTTGTGGCGATTGGCATGTCACCGGAAAACGAATAATGATCCCTATACCGACATCATGACGACCGACAGGCTGAAACATGAGCTTGAAACCCTGCCTGTTTCGGCGATTGCAGAGCCTCTGAACGAGGCGTTGAGGCAGAACACTGCCGTCGTTGTGACGGCGGCACCGGGGACGGGCAAATCGACGTTGTTGCCTCTCACAATCCTTGCAGGCTTCCGGCCGCAGGCCGGAAGAATCATCATTCTCGAGCCTCGCAGGGTGGCGGCTCGTCAGATAGCCATGCGGATGGCCTGGCTGTTGGGCGAGAGCGTCGGCGAGACTGTGGGATACAGAATACGCTTCGAGAGCCGCGTGTCGCAAAAGACACGCATCGAGGTGGTTACCGAAGGTGTGCTGACCCGCATGCTGCTCGACGATCCTGCCCTGGAGGGTGTCGGAACTGTCGTCTTCGACGAATTCCACGAAAGGAGCCTCAACAGCGACGAGGCCTTCGCACTGACCCGACAATGCCAGCAGCTGCTGCGCGACGACCTGCGAATCGTGGTGATGTCGGCCACCGTCAGTGCCGAAGAGCTGCAGGAGTCTCTGCACTGTCCCGTCCTGAAATGCGACGGCAAGATGTTCCCTGTCGAGGTCTCCTACGCCGAGAGCATCAGTACGACCGACCCCATAGCCGTCTCGCGGACAACAGCGAAAACAATACTCAACGCCTTCCGCAGGCATGAGGGCGACATCCTAGCCTTCCTGCCCGGCGAAGGAGAGATCCGTCGCACTGCCGAGCTCCTTTCCGACACTCTAGGTGCAACAAAAATTTACCCCCTTTACGGCATGCTTTCTGGCGAAGAACAGGCTCGCGCCATCGCCCCAAGCCTGCCGGGCGAAAGGAAAGTGGTGCTGGCAACGCCCATTGCCGAGACTTCGCTTACCATCGAAGGGGTTCGCGTGGTGGTGGACAGCGGACTATGCCGCAGGATGGTGTTCGACCCCGGAAACGGTCTTGGACGGCTGGAGACGGTGCGTATCAGCAAGGATATGGCCACCCAGCGCACAGGCCGCGCCGGGCGGGTTGCCCCTGGCGTATGCTACCGCCTGTGGAGCATAGCCGACGAGGCTCGTATGGATCCGGTACGGAAACCCGAAATCCTCGAAGCCGACCTAAGCACACTGCTTCTGGATGCCGCCGTCTGGGGCGAGCGCGACGTGGAAAGACTGCCCTGGCTGACACCCCCTCCCGGGTCTGCCGTCATCCACGCGAGGACCTTGCTGACCACGCTCGGAGCACTGGACGGGAGCGGAAAGATAACCGACATGGGGAAAGCAATGTCGAAACTCCCCTGCCATCCCCGCATAGCACGCATGCTGCTGTCGGCCGACAGCCCGGAACGGAAATCCCTTGCTGCCGACATCGCGGCCATACTCGATGCCAAAGACCCTCTGACCGGCGAAGCGGATGTGTCGCTGGAGAGAAGGATAAACACCCTGCGACGCGAACGAAAGGCCGGAAAGACAGGTAGTTGGACTAATATCGTCAGAGCCGCACTCCAATATGCCGAAATGGTGAAAGCCACTGATGCGGTCAACCCCGTCAACCCCTACGAGGTGGGTGCTTTGCTGGCATCGGCATTCCCCGAGCGTATCGGCAGGCGACGCGAAGAGGGGAGGGGAGTGTTCCTCTTGTCGGGAGGCACTCTCGTGAGCATCGATGCTGCCGATATGCTCTCCGAGGCCGAATGGATTGTTGTAGCCTCCATGCACCACAAAGCGGGAGGCATCGGGCGGGCTTTTCTGGCGAGCATCGCCGCCCCGTCCGACCTTGAAGCCTATTCCTCCGAAAAGGATATTATCGGCTGGGACAGCAGGTCGGGGGCCGTTGTGGCAAGAACCGAGACGAGAATAGGGGCGATAATCATGGATTCCAAACCACTGACGGGCAACAACCAGGATTCGGTGCGGAGGGTGGTCTGCGAAGCTATCGCGAAAGAGGGGGCGTCGTTGCTTTCCGTCACCGACAAGGTGAAAGGGTTGGAACTACGTTTGTCATTCGTCGCCAGACGTCACCCCGAGCTTTCGCTGCCGCCTTCTGACTTTCAGACGCTGTGCGAGAGTGCTCCGGAATGGGGACCTCTTTTTGTCGGCAAAGCCCGGACGGTTGGTGAGCTGAAGAAGATAGACCTCTGCGAGGTGATGTGGAGCCGGCTCGGCTATGAGCAACAGCAGGCTGTGGAAAGGCTGGCACCGACACATATCGTCGTGCCTTCGGGAAGTCGCATCCGCCTCGACTATCGTCTCGGAGCCGAAGTGCCCGTGCTCCGCGTCCGCCTGCAGGAATGCTTCGGGATGGTCGACACTCCGTTGGTCGACGGCACTCCAGTGCTTATGGAGCTGCTCTCGCCCGGCTTCAAGCCGGTGCAGCTCACCAGCGACCTCCGCAGCTTCTGGCAGACCACCTATTTCGAGGTCCGCAAGGAGCTTCGCCGCCGCTACCCCAAGCATGCCTGGCCCGACAACCCGCTCGCGGCAAAGCTATGACATCGTGCGGCAATCATTTCACGATTACACGTTTGTGCATCACGCCTTTTACGGTATGTATCGCAAGTATAAATGTGTTTTTGCGCTGCTTTTTTATCCTCAAAAGTTGCGTTTCTTAATGGAACTTATGAAAGTTTAAAGATTAAAGTTTACAGTTTACAGTTTAAAGTGTTCCTCTCGCTTATTATCAGCAAAATAACTATGATTATTGTCACAACTTGTTTTTTTAACTTTGCTAAATCTTTACCTTCATTCGTAAAGGCCGTGGACGACGGATTTTTTGGCCACGAAATCTTTCAGGTAGAAAGGCTCGAAGTAGGCTACATCTTCCACTTCATTTGCTTTCAATTTGCGTAATGCCTCTTGTATCATGCCTGTCGCGGATATCCGGAATGCCTCGTCATAACGGGCGTTGGGGTGCGAGGAGAGGAGAGGACGGGTCTTTTCGGCACCGTTGCCTATGAAGGTCACGATGTTGTCGTTGAGCCAGTTGTCGTAGCTGCCATCTTCGATGACCTCGGCCTGGGTGTCGCGGAGCATCCTGTCAGGGCTGAAAATGGCGGTATAGCACTCCATGCGTCGTGCGTCGATCATGGGGCAGACGAGGCCATCGTAGTCTGGATGTGTGGCATAGAAAAGCATTGCCATATTCTGTAGTGTCGGTACGGAGAGCAGCGGGATGTTGCGGGCGTAGGCGATGCCTTTGGCGCTGCTGACACCGATGCGGAGGCCTGTGTAAGAGCCAGGCCCCGACGAGACGCAGACGGCGTCGAGGTCCTGGATGTTGAATTCCTTGAGAAGGTCGTCGATGAAGACCGCAAGCATGGAGGAATGGGCATTGGGTTGGTCACTATGGCGTTCGGCAACAATCGTGCCTTCATGAGCCAGCGCGACAGAGCATATCTGGGTGGCGGATTCGATGAGGAGAAGCATGGGAGTTGGGGGGAGTTGGGAGTTTAAGGTTGAAAGTTTAGGGTTGAAAGTTTAAGGTTTAAAGGTGAAAGTTGAAAGCGGTGGACTGTCTCTCCGTTAATAATTCTGTTCAACGCTCACTATCGCATATCGATGATTTCGACGTTCGGGTTTTGGCTTTTGGGGAAAGAGAAGTCGCTGTCACTGCTTTTGACGTTGGTCTTGAAGTTGGTGATGAGGTATTCGCCGCACGAGGAGTCGTAGTTGTGCATCTCCATTTTGCGTGGAGTGTTGTTGTTGATTGTGAGACGAACCTTGTAGTAACTCTTTGCTTTTTTGGGCATGAGGTCGATGATGTTGTCGCCGTTCTGCTCTTTGCGGATGAACTTGGCGGAGTAGTTTTTGGTGTAGTTGGCGAGGATAGAGGCAGGGTTCAGGAGGTCGTCGTCGCCGCCGCTGATGTCGTTGACGGTCACCTCGCCGACATCCTTGTTCCAATGCCATGTGCTGTTGCCGTCGCAGTAGATGACGTTGCCGTCGAACGAGACGCGGTATTTCCCGCCCTTGTAGAGCACATCGGCTTTCATGCGGCCGGTCTCGTGCTTGTGGGCGTCTTTGTTGACCATGGTGACGGTCATCGACACCGTGTTGCTGCTGAATTGCTTTGCTGTGGCTTTCAGTATCTTGTCGGCATTCTGATCGACTTTGCCGCCGTCGGGGGTATGTGTTATTTGCGCCGATGCAAACCCGCATATAGCGGTGAATATAAAGAAAAGGAAAGTTTTCGTCCTCATTTTGTGAAATGTTAAAACAAAGCCTGTTGTTGGTTGATGGAAGGAACGGTGGTCATCTGCTGATGATTTTGCATGTGGCGGTACCGGTGTCGGAGGTTGTGTGCAGGATGTATATTCCCGCTTGTGGGAGGTGCAGTACGACGGGGGCACCGTCGGTGGTGACGCTTTGTATCGTTCGGCCGTCGGAGGAGTAAAGGGTTATTTCTGTGGGCTGGTTGTCGGGGAATGCCACCGTGCATTGCCCGTTGGCAGGGTTGGGATAGATGGTTGGCATGGAAGGGTTTTGTGGATTGTCCATGCCGGCGTTTGACCTGGTTGTGAAATTAATCGACATGATGTCGCCATAGTTGTCGTCGCCGCAGAGTGCAGAGACTTCAACAGTGTATGTCTTCCCGGGTTCCAGCGGGGGGAACTCGAAATAGGTGGTGTCGGTTTCGACGTATGTCCCCCAGCTGTCGGGCATCTCTGAGGAGTAGATGCCGTAGTGCACGCTCCATCTCCTCGTGTCGGTGTTGTCGGTCCACGAGATGCTGTAACCCTCTATGAGGTTATCGGCATTGAGCTGCAGGTTGTTGCCGTCGCCGTGAGGGGTCAGATTCTAAACACTGGCGCAGAAAGTGCGGTAATGGACCGAGTTCCATTCGCCGTAGATGTCGTCGTCGCAGACCGAGCGCACGTAGAAGTCATACCATGTGTTCGGGGTGAGGGTGCCGTTGTTTTCCAGCTCGAAGATGTTGAAATGTGTCTGGCTTATTTCGACGGTTGTGCCGTCGCCGTGGATGAAGCCTTGAGGACCGTATTCCACCTGCCACAGGCTGGTCTGGTTGCTGC
>JAFSKP010000147.1 GCA_017448905.1 Bacteroidales bacterium
GAATAGTGAATAGTGAATAGTGATTGGTTAATAGTGATTGGTGAATGGTGAATAGTGATTGGTGAATAGTGATTGGTGATTGGTGAATGGTGAATAGTGAAGATGTAGGTTATTAAGCAACGTTTAAAAAACTTCGTTACCGATGATTGTAAATTATTGTATTCCAGCAATAAACTATCATTAAACAATAAATGTCAAACTTTAAACGTCAAACTTTAAACGTCAAACATTAAACTTTAAACTTTAAACATTAAACTTTAAACGTTAAACTTTAAACATTAAACATTAAACGTTAAACATTAAACGTCAAACATTAAACGTCACTAAAAGTTCACGCCGAGGCCGAATTTGAAATTGTCGTACAGCTCGGACATGCGGGTGCCGGCAACACCGTTGAAACCGCGTTCCACACTGTTGAGGTGCGTCATCTGGTAGCCTCCGTAGATGTTGAGGCCGAACTTCTGCTTTACGGCAAAACGCAGACCGATGTTGACAGCGAAAGCGATGCCACCCGAGATCACGCGGGTGTATTCCTCCGCCAGATTCTTGGTCCCCAACGGGATGGTGTAGCCTATCTGCAACGACGTGAACGGGGTGAGGCGGCTGCGGAGGTAATGGCTGCGGAATTCCACGAAAACGGGTATCTGCGAGAATGACTTCTGCGGGTCGTTGAAGTAGGTGAAACCCAAGCCCAACGCAGTCTCCTTGCGCCACTGCCATCCCGCCACGGCAGAGATGCCGTCGAGGTTATACCTGTCGTGGAAGCCTATCACCTGACCTGTGTGCGGCTCCATATACTGGCCCGAGAAGTTGGTGAGGCACATCATGTGGGCGTAGTCTACCACGCAATAGAAGCCGTAATATTTGAATTCCACATGCTGCGGGGCCGGCAGCGGTGCCGGGGGCTCTGCCGCCCGGGCGATGGAAAAGACTAGCAGCAGCAGTGGGAAAAAGACTCTTTTCATTCGTGTTTAGGTGTTTGCTGTCGCAGCGACGGCGTTCCGTGGATGTCAAAAAAAAAAAATAAAAAAGACACCCACGGGACGCATCACACTGCATTCTTTTTACTTCATCTCCTTGAGGTCGGGAGAGATGATGAGCTTGGCCTCGGTGGCGGCCTGTACCTGCTCGACGGTGAACTCGGGGTTGATCTCGGTCAGGACTATGCCCTCCTTGGTGATTTCCATCACTCCCATCTCGGTGATAATCATGTTCACCTGCCCCTTGGCTGTGAGCGGCAGCGTGCACTTCTTCAGGATCTTGGGATTGCCCTTGGCTGTGTGCTCCATGGCGAGGATAACCTTCTTGGCTCCCACCAGGAGATCCATGGCGCCACCCATGCCGGGGGTCTTCTTGCCGGGAATCATCCAGTTGGCAAGGTCGCCTTCCTCGTCAACCTGCATGGCTCCGAGTACCGACACGTCGACATGGCCGCCACGGATGATGCCGAACGATGTGGCGCTGTCGAATGTGGAGGCGCCATCGATATGGGTGATGTAGCCGCCGCCGGCGTTGATGAACCAGGGGTCTTCCTTGCCCGCCTCGGGTGTGGGACCCATGCCTATCATGCCGTTCTCCGACTGGAGAATGACGTTGACTCCTTCGGGCAGGAAATTGGGAATCAGGGTCGGAAGACCAATACCGAGATTGACAACATCGCCGTCATGCAGCTCCTGTGCAGCGCGCCGTGCGATAAAAGGTTTAATCTGTTCTTTTTCCATCTTTATAATTGTTTGATTGTTTGAGTGTTTAAATGTTTGATTGTTTGAGTGCTTGTCAAGCAATCATGCGATTATTTCATTCCGCGCTTCACCATCTCCTGGGCTATGAACGAGGCCTCGTCGTCGGCATAGGTGTTGGGACCGAAGCCGGCATCGTAGCCGAGCTCCTTGGCGAGCTCGTGGCTGATGCGGGGGCCGCCGCAGATGAGGATGACCTTGTCTCTCAAGCCTTCGGCCTCGAGCATCTCGACGAGCTCGGTGAGGTTCTTGATGTGAACATCCTTCTGCGTGACCGTCTGCGAGACGATAAGCGCGTCGGCATGGAGTTCCACGCCTTTGGCGATGAACTCTTCGTTGGGCACCTGGCTGCCGAGGTTATAGGCGTCAATCATGTCGTAACGCTCCAGGCCGTAGTGGCCTGCATAGCCTTTCATGTTCATGATGGCATCGATGCCGACGGTATGGGCATCGGTACCCGTCGAAGCCCCGACGATGACAATCTTGCGGCCTATGTTCTCGCGTATGTAGTCGTCGCATTCGTGCATGTCCATCGTGGTGCTCTCCACCTTGGGGACATGTATCGTCGTGTAGTCGACCGTGTGTGTCAGCGAGCCGTAGCAGTTCATGAAGCAGAAGCCTTCGGTGAGCTCCTTCTGGTATACAATCAGGGGGTTCTCGAAACCCATCTTCTTCAGTAGCTGCTTGGCGGCCTCCTCGGCCTCGGCTCCGGCGGGGACGGGCAATGTGAAACTCAGCTGCACCTTGCCGTCGTTCATGGTGTCGCCGTATGGTTTTATCTTGGTGAGGTCTAAGGTTTTGTCGTAATCCTTGGCCTCCATCGAATACAATCCTTCGCTCATCTTGAATATTGTTTGATTGTTTGATTGTTTGATTGTTTTATTGCTTGAGTGTTTGATTGTTTTATTGCTTGAGTGTTTGATTGTTTGTGTGTTTTATTGTTTGATTGCGTAGCACTCAAGCATTCATGCACTCAAGCAATTATTTCTTTCCTTTCATAAGCTCGATAAAAGGGTTGAAGTAGTTCTCGGCTTTCAGGGTGACACCGTCGAGCCCCTTGCCGCCGTTTTTCGGACGCTTCACGTTTGCGAAGATACCCTTCTCCAAGGCTGTGAAAAGCCCCTCGCGCTCCATGTTCTCGAGCAGTTCGGTGGCCTTGTCGAGCACCTCCTTGGCACGGCTGCGGATGATGCCGCCCTCCTTGAACTCCACCTCCTCGCCGATGTCTTTCATGTTGTTGAAGATGTACTTGGCATTCTCGATCGAGAGGTAGCGGTCGCTCATAAAAGGCGTGTGGATGGCCTCGGTGGGCATGCCCAGCAGCTGGAGCCCCTGGTGCGTCCACTGGCCTATGATGTTGAAGAGGGCATCCTGTATGTGGCCGCGGAAGATGTTGCCCGTCATGAACTTGGTTGGGGGCATGTATTTCAGCGGTGCCTTGGGGAAAATCTCGCGTATCATCTGCGCCTGGGCCAGCTCGTAGAGGAAGCCGTTCTCGAGCATCGGGTCCATCTCGAAGGCATGACCCAAACCCTGCTGCTCTTCGGGCAGGCCGGCGATGAGGGCCAGCTGCTCGTTGATGAGGTCGGAGGCCAGCACGGTGTGGGCCTCCTCGTAGGCGTCGGCAGTGGTCAGGTAGTTGTCCTCGCCGGTATTGATGATGACTCCGGCAAAACCGTTGATGATACGGCTGAAATACTGGTCGATAAGGGTACGCTGCATGTTGATGTCGCGGAAAAGGATGCCGTAGAGGGCATCGTTCAGCATCACGTCGAGCCCTTCGAGGGCTCCCATGGCTGCAATCTCGGGCATGCAGAGTCCCGAACAGTAGTTGCAGAGGCGTATGTAGCGGCCTACCTCCTCGCCCACCTCGTCCAGAGCCTTGCGCATGATGCGGAAATTCTCCTGCGTGGCGAAGGTGCCACCGAAGCCTTCGGTCGTGGCCCCGTAAGGCACATAGTCGAGCAGCGACTGCCCCGTGGTGCGTATCACGGCGATGATGTCGGCCCCTTGTCGGGCACCGGCCTGGGCCTGGACGACATCCTCATAGATGTTGCCTGTGGCAACGATGATGTAAAGATATGGTTTCGAACCCTCGCCGATGGTTTTGATGTAGTTCTCACGACGCAGACGGTTGTTGCGGACGCGCGTGACGTTCTCCTCGACATAAGGCTGTATGGCCTTGGCTGCGTCGGCCACGCTGTGCATGGGCAGCTGCGTCAGGTCGAGCTTGCCGCCGGTGACATCCTCGGCTATCTGCTGCGGCGTCTTGCCGGTCTCTATGATTGCGTTGCCGATGAAGAAGGCCACGCCTTGTCCCAAAAGCCCTTTCGACTTCAGCTCGTCGACAACAACATTGGGTAGCGGCACCTCGTTCTCGTCGATGCCATCGATGCCCAAAAGACGGCAGATAGTACGCTCTACAGCCACCGTGGTGTAGCCTTCGACGAAGTCCTGCACCTGGTCGGCAATCCTGCGTGCTATGCCTCTCGCATGTTCTACTTTCTCAAAATCGAGTCCTATTTTACTTTTTTGCATAGAATAACATTATAAATTATTTCACTCATTATCAAATCGTACCACAACCATCCACATCGCCTTTTGGACGAAGTGGATACAGCGAAACGACGTGCAAAGTTAGTGATTTTTTTTAAAATAGCACCAACTGCACGAAAAAAAAGATGCCTTGCTATTGCGGATCGACGTCGAACACCACCTGCACTCTGGAGAATTCTTTCTCCTTCAGCAGCTCGGCGGCACACGACAGCATGAGCCGCTTGGCCTCGCCTAGGGCCTCGCCCGCCGCGAAACGTACCATGATCTTCTTGAGGTATAACCCCCTGATGCGCGACACGCTGGGAAACTCCGGTCCCATGACGCGTCCCTCGAAATGCGTGCGTAACATCGCGGCATAACGGGCTGCTGCACTGTTGACCACAGCCTCCTCCTTGTGGCGGACCACGATATCCACAAGCCTGTAGTACGGCGGGTAGCGGAACACGCGACGCTCCACGATCTGGCTCTTGTACATCGAGATGTAGTCGCCGGCCATGGCATCGCGTATGGCCTGGTGGTAGGGCTGGTAGGTCTGGATGATGACCTTGCCCCGACGCCCGTGACGCCCGGCGCGTCCGCTGACCTGCGTCATCTGCTGGAAGCTACGCTCGTAGGCCCTGAAGTCGGGAAACGAGATGAGGTTGTCGGCCGAGAGGATGCCCACCACGCTGACATTGTCGAAGTCAAGGCCTTTGGTGACCATCTGTGTGCCTACGAGGATGTCGATCTTGTGGTCCTCGAAGTCGGACAGGATCTCCATATAGCGGTTCTTGTGTGCCGTCGAGTCGAGGTCCATGCGTGCTATCCTTGCATCGGGAAAGAAGATGGCCAGGTCGTCCTCTATACGCTCCGTACCGAACCCTCTCATCTTCAGCGTCGTGGAATGGCATGCAGGACATTCCTTCGGCACCGGTATCGAGTAGCCGCAATAGTGGCAGCGGAGGCTTGCCGTGGCTTTGTGGTAGACCAGCGACACGTCGCAGTGCTTGCACTGCGGCACCCAGTGGCACACGTCGCATTCTATCCTCAGACTGAAGCCCCTGCGGTTCTGGAAGAGTATCACCTGCTCGCGGTTCGCCAGGGCTTCCTTGATGTGCGATATGAGGAACTGCGAGAAATTCATCTTGACCTCCTTGCGGCGTTGCGCCTCCTTCATGTCGGCGCACATCACTTCAGGCATCTCAAGCCCGCCGTAGCGGTGTGTCATCTGCACCAGTCCATATTTGCCGATCTGGGCATTGTAGTAGCTCTCGACCGACGGCGTCGCCGAGCCCAGCACCGTGCGCGCACCCCAGCTGTGCGCCAGCCAGATGGCTGCATCGCGACCGTTGTAACGCGGCGCCGGGTCGCTCTGCTTGTAGCTGCTGTCATGCTCCTCGTCGACAATGACAAGCCCCAGCCTGTGGAACGGCAGGAAAAGCGCCGACCTGGCTCCGAGCAGCACGCGGTAGCCCCCATCGCCATCCATCATCGTCCGACGCCACACCTCGGCACGTTCCTGCGTGCTGAATCGGGAATGGTAGACGCCTACCGTCGGACCGAAATAACGCCTCAACCGGTTGATGATTTGTGCCGTCAACGCTATCTCGGGAAGCAGGAACAGCACCTGCTCTCCCCGTCGCAACGCCTTGTCGATGAGCTTTATATAGACCTCCGTCTTGCCGCTCGAGGTGACTCCGTGCAGCAAGGCCACGGCCTTGTCGCACGACGAGAGGTAGTCGAACGCCTGCTGCTGCTCGTCGCTGAGCGTTATGGCCGACACATCGGTGGTCGAGGCATATTCCTGCAGCCGGCTCTCGTCCCTCTGCTCCAAGCGGAACACCTCTTTACGCACCAGCGTGTCGAACGCCGACGACGACAGTCCTCCACTCTCCAGAAGCTCTTTCTTCTTGACGGCACCGTGACCGAACTGACTCATCTGCAAGAACTTCATCAGGACGAGGAGCTGCTTCTCGTTGCGTGGGTTTTTCTCCAACTGGTCGAAAAGCCCTCGCAAGACCGCTTCGTCGCCATAGGCCTCGTCGAGGGTAACCCAGGTGCTGCGGCGTGGAGTGTAGCGTTGCTTCAACTCCTCGTCCATTAGCACTATCTTCTTCTCTATCATCGTTTTGACGATAGGCATGATTTTGAGGGAACCAGTGATGTCGGCCATCTCCGACACCTCTATACGCCCTTTCCGCGACAGCACATCTAGCACCTTTATCTCGTTCTCGCTGAGTTCGCCGTAGTCGCCCTCGAAATCGGGATGTACTACTATGTAGGAATCGCTGCTGAGCCTGAAGGCCGACGGGATGGCTACAGCCATCACGTCGCCCGGATAGCACATGTAGTATGCAGCCATCCATTCCCAGAACTTCAGCTGACGCTCGTCGACGATGGGTTCGAGGTCGAGGATGGAGAGGATGTATTTGGTGGTGTACTCCGGCACCTCGTCGTGAATGCGGCGTACTATGGCGGAGTAGAGCCGTTTGGCGCCAAACTGAACCACGACTCGCTGCCCCACGGCGACGGCATCATTGTATTCGGCCGGTATGCGGTAGGTGTAGGTGCCGGGGAGGTGCAGCGGCAACAGGACATCGACAAAAAGCGTCTGTTTCACTCCTCGTATACCACCTTTTCGAAGGTCAGCAGCACCTTGTCGTTCTGTGTCAGCTCCAGTGTGTACTCTCCAAGCCTGTAACCGTCGCAGCGGCGGAGGAGCAGCAGGTAGGCTGTCTCGACCTTATGGATGGACTCCGAACAGGCTTTCTTTGTAGCGTTCAGCTCGTTGAGTTCCATCTTTCCACCGCCCAGATCCTTGAACTGGGCGAAATAGCGGTTGCAGCCGCTGTTGCCGTTGACGGTGCCTGCCTCGGGGTTGAACTGGATGCTTATCTTCTTCCTGCCTTCTGTGGGCGTGTATTCCTTGCCCTGCATGGAGGTGAGCATCCATGTGTCGCCAGCCTCAAACCGGGCCTCGACAGTGACCACGGGGGCTGTCGTGCTCTTGTGGCATTTGCACGATGCCAGCGTGGCGGCCAGCGCCATCACATATACAAAATAGCTTATTCTTCTCATGTCTGTATCCTTGGATTGTCTTTTCGTCGTATTCTGGATGGAGCTTACAGCGGCGGGAACGCAGTGTCAGCTCTCCTCGTTATAGTATACCTTGTAGTATTTGCCTTTCTCGTCCTCGCCCTGCTCTATAAGCTTGCGGTCGCCGTGGACGTAGATGTGGAAATTCTTGTCGAGCTTTATGACGCTCTTGTACGAGCGTGCCTGCTTCTTGACGGCACCCTCGCTGATGTCGAAACTGTCGGGCAGCTGCACGTCGTTCTCTTGCTCGTAGCTTTGCTTGTACTCCTTGAAATGGTCGATGACGTCGGGCTGGCCTATGACGTCGCGGGCAAAGTCGTCGATGTCGAAGCTCTCGTTCTGCTTGAAGAAACTGACACTCCTGTTCAGCAGGTCGGCCTGGTCGGCGCGGCTCAGCTGCTCGTATTCCTGCGGCATCTCGTCGGTGACGAACTTCTTGTAGACCTGCATCACCTGATGGGTGTTGTAGTACTCGTCCTGCCGTTGCCGCAGGTGCAGGAAATTGTCCTTCCAGTAGATGGCATCCATGCCACGGTTAGTGCTGTCAACCACACTGACCACATAGCCCTTGTCGGCCTCGCTGTTGAAGATGATGGCTCCCTTGTCGAGTTTGCCTATGTCGATGCCCTTGTCGATGTCCATGCGGAACACCGCCGACGCCGCACGGCTCTCGGCCTCGCGGCTCCACTCCTCCTCGTCGTGGGTGACCTTCAGGAACTGCGCCTTGTTCTCCGACTTGAATATGCCGACAGCATCCATGGTCTCGCCATTGAGCTGGCATCCGGCAAAGTAGACCACGAAAAGGTCGCCGCCCTTGATGTTGGGATGGTTACAGGCGTCGTACAGGTGTCGGGCTATGGTCTGGGACTCCTCGAGCAGAAGGCCTGGCTCTTCGAAAAGCCGGCTGGCGCAGCCATAGAGGGTGTTCATCGGTAGATTGTCGTCGTCATCATAGAGGTGATAGTACTCCTCGACCTTGAAGGGCGTGAGAAAGTAGCGCACCAACAGGTCCTGGAGCTGCTCGTTGAGGGTCTGCAGACGACCCGAAAGGACGTAGCCCTCGTCGGTCTCCTTGTTGCCGACACGGTGGATGGCTACAGCCGATATAGATGATGACTCAAATACTGGCACGATGGTTACGGTTGAGGTTTACGGTTTACGGTTTAGGGTTTAGGGTTTAC
>JAFSKP010000148.1 GCA_017448905.1 Bacteroidales bacterium
AAATTCGGCTTCGACATCTTCGAACGCTGCTTCGATGCGGCGTACTTCTCGCACACGATGCACCTTCGCAAGCCCGACCCCGAGGGGTTCCGCCTGATAGTGCGCGAGCAGGGGCTGATGCCGTCGGAGACACTCTTCATCGACGACATAGAGAAGAACCTGGAGGGTGCGCGAGCGGCCGGAATCAACGGACTGCACCTGGCCGAGGGCAGCATCCTCGACATCTTCAACGATTGAAATCCATATTAATTAACACCAAATATCATGAAACAAAAAGTATTATCATCATTGGCTCTGTTGCTGCTCTTGACAGCCGCAATGCCTTGGAATTCGCTCCGCGCACAGAACAACTACGTGGAGATAGCCCCGAACTTTCTGGCCAACACCTCCATGGACGGACGGCCCCAGTTCGAGCAGATGATCTACACCAAGGCGGAGATGGGCAACCAGTCCCGCACCCTCTACGGCATCGAACTGAGCCGTCTCCCCTCCAGCGTCTCGAAAGACACCGTGATGCTGATTGACATCTATCTCGGAGAGACCGTCAAGGACACCTTCGACGCCACCAACTCCTGGGTGTCACCGAAAGACCTGGCGCGTGTCTTCACCGGCACATTCCATTTCCGAGCCGGACACAGCAAGGACACCATCGTCTTCGACCAGCCATACGACTACAGCGGCACGAAGAACCTCGTCTTCACCATCTTCGAGCATACCGGCACCTACATCAGTAACTTCATCCAGTTCAAGGCCCACAACGTCGCCAACAACAAAGGTGTCTATTTGAGCTATTTGAAATATGGTTCCAACACCGTCGACATGAACTACGCCGACCGCTGGACCACAGCATACGGGAACAAGTGGCACTGCCGCTACAACATCAAATTCTTCACCAGCACATGGTATCTCAGCAATCCAGCCATGCCCACCGCACAAGCCCCCTACACGGCCTCGCTGACCGGCGGACCCAACCAGATTGAACTCACATGGAAGACCTACGGCGACAAGGGTGCATGGTGGGAATTCGGCGGCGGCGACACCGGCGCTGTGTGCCACAACTTCAGCAACATCAATGGCCGAGGATGTGCCAAACTCGTCTCACCCCTTATCGAAGTCAACTCCAGTGGCACCGCCCGCCTCACCTTCTCGCTCAAATACGACTGTAATTCGACCGACTCCTTGATTGTCTACTATTCCAAGTCGGATTATGTCGACGAGTGGGTGCGTCTGAAGACTTTCAGCACCACCAACGGCTTCGAACAGCAGACCATCGACATTCCCTCGTGCAGCCACTTCCGCATCGCCTTCGAGGGTAAGGTTTTCCCCAACGAACCCATTTACATCAAGAACGTCAGCGTCACCAACGTCGCAGCCACGTCGTCGACATCCAACCAACCCTACTATGCCTTCATGCAGAACAACGGCGGCTCCGGTGCTGACAACAACTACAAGTTCGTCAACTTCGGCCTCGCCAATGTCGCTGCCACGCCCACGTCCGTCTCATCGCGCTTCTACGATGACCTCTACTGCGCCGAAAAGGTAGGCGACTACATCTACTATGTGGGCGGCAGCCGCGACGACTATGGCCTCTACCGCACCGCCTTCACCGAGGGCACTACCATCCAGGAAGGCGATTATCTGGCCGAGCTCGACTATTCCAACACCTTCGCCGAACTGCGCCATGACGAGAGCGACGACGTCCTGCTGGGTCTCGAAATAGCGGGCTACACCACCCGTCTATACGAGATAGACCCGTCGGACGGCGAGGCCGACCTCCTCACCACCCTCGACGGCTGCTTCTCTGCCATGGCCGTCACCCCCACCGGCGCCATCTACCTGCTGAAGTATGGCAACCGTGCAGAGCTCTACAAATTATCCTCACGCTACTCCAGCTATCCTTATCTCGTTGCGACCGCACCCCTGCCCGCCTGCAACACGAGCGCCCAAAGCATGGTCTTCGACCGCCGGACGGGCAAACTCATCTGGCTGCAGGAAGGCAGCAGCAGCGGCGACGGAGGCGTCTATGGCATTGACCCTGCCACTGGCATCTGGGAGTTCTACGGCAAGCTGGGGGGCACCAGCAGCACGGCAGTGGGTCTCTTCACCATTTCTTCAGTGCCCGATGCCGACGTGCAGTCTACCGTCTACTGGTACGGTATTGACCACACCGAAAACTATGAGAACGAAAGTGTCGACATCTCGCTTGTCAAGTTCTCCTTGCAGAACCCTTCGGCATACAACACCTTATGCTCTATTCCCACCTCGAACGACGAGTCGGCTGTAATGGCCGCCGAACTCATCAACGACACCCTCTTCTATATCCTCTACGAAAACAATGAAGACGGATATGAGTCGAATACTACCCAGACACTCTACCGCCAGCCCTTCAACGGACAGGCACTGCAGGGCTCTCCTGTAGCTCTAGGCACCATTACAAACAACAACGAAGGGTTTGTCGTCTATCGCTTCGGCTTGGCATACAACCCCGTCGACAAGGGACTGTACACGTGCAGTTGGTTCACCGATTGGTCAGAATTCGGCCCATCTATAGCCATCTGCCGGATTAATCGTAACAACGATAGCCCCTTGCAACCTATAAACCAATTCTACAGCTCCGACGAAATGCCCACTGCCATTGCCATCAGCTCCAACGGTACATTCTATGTTATGCTACAGAACAGAGAAACACACATGATGCAACTCTGCACCGTCGATGCCACCGGCTTCACCGTAATTGGTTCCACCGGCATCTACGACGAGAACCGCATGGGACAAGACATGTACTTCGACCCCGCCACCGGCGAACTCTTCTGGACCTGCCTGAATGGCGACGGTCTTTCCATCATCTACAAGATAGACCTCAGCAGTGGCCAGGCTGCCAAGGTGGGCAGCCTCGACACCGAGGAGAACATCCTCACCTGCTTCTTCCTCCGTCGCTCCACAACAAGCGTCGAGAATCCTGCCGAGGTGGCTGTCTGCACCTACCCCAACCCAGTGAGCGACCGGCTTACGGTAGAGGCCGCAGACAACATCACCATGCTCCAGCTCTACAACCTGCAGGGTTCGCTGCAGCGCATCGTGGGCGGCAACTTAGGCACCACCGCCACCCTCGACGTCAAAGACCTGCCCGCAGGCGTCTATATACTCTCGACAACGACAGCCAAAGGCACATCAACCCAAAAAGTTGTCATCGGGCGATAGCGCACACACCAAATGAAACAGGGGCGGCACATCAAATGTGCCGCCCCTGTTTCATTTCCCACATATAGAGAACGGACAAAAAAAAGAGTACTTGCAACAAGTACCCTTTTCTATCTGCTTTACGCCCTGCTTACGATTACATGGCGTTGACCTGCTTCATCAGTTTCGATTTGAGGTTGGCGGCTTTGTTCTTGTGAATCACCGAACGTTTGGCAAGCTTGTCGAGGATGGAACACATCTTCGGGAGCTTCTCTGCGGCGACAGCCTTGTCCTCAAGAGCGCGGAAATCACGCAGTGCATTGCGCATGGTCTTTGCGTAGTAGCGGTTCTCAACTCTCTTCTTCTCGGTGGAGCGGATTCTTTTTTTTGCTGACTTGTGGTGTGCCATAATTAAAAACTATATTCTATTTTTTTGTTTCCGTACTCCGTGCGGGATTCGAACCCGCGATTTTGAGAATGAAAATCTCACGTCCTGGGCCAGCTAGACGAACGGAGCATTTGCCTAAAAAGCGGTTGCAAAAGTACTAACATTTTTTGATATGACAAAACTTTTTTTCACAACGGGTGGTGAATTACTTTTGCTCAACATCGGTATCTGCCTGAAAACGAAATCCTAACCGCTTTGCAGTGACAATAGATTTTTTATCAAAATTGTTGCGCATCTCCCCGACAGAAACCACCTTGATTTCATCATACGGCGGGGTCAAAAGATCAAAATTGGTCGTATATTCGATAGCCGACTCGATAATATTTCTAACTGACTCATCTCCAACAACTGACGTATTGAAATTGTTGTAGAGCATGCCCAACTCGCGCTTGCCCTCGATGAAATAGTGTTTCTCGGCGTTGACGAAGATACGCCCGATGAGGTAGCCGAGGTCGTTGTCGCGCTGGTAGAGGAACGAGTCGGTAAGGAAGTTGTAGACATGTATGACGCCGCAGTAGGAACGCTCGGGGTTCTCGCGGATGTACTGCGACTTCATGACCTCGTGGTTGCGCGAGAACTCGAAGACGTTGGTGTGCATCATAAAAATCAGCAGGTCGCCGGCGAAACGGATCTCGAACTCGAAGTCGCCGCGGTCGGTGAACTCGAAACGAAGGTCCTTGCCTTTCTCCCTGTTCTGTTCCTGCAACTTTTCGACAATGCCCTTAGCAGTAGAGCGGAAAAGTTCGAAAGACTGCTTTGTTGCTTGATATACATTCTGTTTCAGTTCTCCTTTCGAGAAAATAAGGTTGCTGAGCTGTTCTTTTATTTCCATTTCAATCTAAATTACAATTTATTATTGCGAATTACCGAGTATAGTTACACAATCTTTTTCAATGCGAAATCACGCGAAAGGGCGAAAAAACACTAAAAGCACTCTCTCTCCTTTTCTCATCTTCTATCACACACCACTGTTTATTATCCTTTGCGGATTCATAAAAAGCTCATTGAAATTTGCCAAAATACCCAGCTTGCACTTTGCCAAAGATAAATAGTTACGCAATTGTGCTCTATGAACATCCAATATTTCGCTCACGGCTTTTATTTCAACGATAATTTTGTCATAGCATACAAAATCCGAAATATAATAAGCATCCATCTTTACCCCTCTATAGTAAAGTTCATACTTCTTCTCTCGCTCATACGGTATTTTCTGAAAAATGAATTCTTTCTCCAATGCCTCCTGATAAACTTTCTCCATTAGACCTATTCCAAGGCGATTATGGACTTCGAGAATCGCACCTATTATCCTATACGACTCGTTTGGATATACAATAGTATTCATTTTTCGCACATTTTCGCCTTTGCGCACTTTTTTGCATTGAAAGACAGCATTTTTAGCATTACAGTGTGTTACTTCATTTCCCAGGTGGCGCCGTCTTTGCCGTCCTTGACGGCGATGCCGAGGGCGGAGAGGTTGTCGCGGATATGGTCGCTGGTAGTCCAGTCCTTGTTGGCCTTGGCGGTGGCACGCATGTCGAGGATCATCTGCATCAGTCCGTCGATGAGGGCGGTGTTGTCGGACGAAGCCTCGTCGCGAAGCCCCATGATGTCGCAGACAAAGGTCTGGAAGACCCACCGCAGCTCGTCGATGTCGGCCTGGGTGAGCGTTGCCTTGTGGTCAGCGACAGAGTTGATGACACGGGAAGCATCGAAGAGGTGCGAGATGACGATGGGAGTATTCATATCGTCGTTCATGGCATCGTAGCACTGCTGGCGATAGCCCTTGACATCCACCGAGCTCGCCTTGGAAGGCTGCAACGAACGGAGCGTCTTCATGGCCTGCATCAGGCGCTGGTAGCCCTTCTCGGAAGCCATGAGAGCCTCGTTGCTGAAGTCGACGGTGCTACGGTAGTGGGCCTGAAGGATGAAGAAGCGTATCGTCATGGGGCTGTAGGCCTTGGCGAGCATCTCTTTGCCATCCTTGGGGTTGATGTGGCTGCCGTTGAAGAACTCGTCGAGAGTGATGAAGTTGCCGAGCGACTTACCCATCTTCTGACCCTCGATGGTAATCATGTTGTTGTGCATCCAGTACTTGCAGGGGCCATGACCAGTGGAGGCCACACACTGGGCTATCTCGCTCTCGTGGTGCGGGAAGACGAGATCCATGCCGCCGCCATGGATGTCGAACGGCGAGCCCAGATACTTGGCTCCCATGGCGGTACACTCAGCATGCCAGCCGGGGAAGCCGTCGCTCCAGGGCGATGGCCAGCGCATGATATGTTCGGGCGAAGCCTTCTTCCAGAGGGCGAAATCGCCGGGGAAGCGTTTCTCCTCTTGGCCGTCGAGTTCGCGCGTGGTGGCGAGCATCTCCTCGATGACGCGACCGCTGAGACGACCGTACTGCTTGGTCTCCTCCTGATACTTGCGGACGTCGAAGTAGACGCTGCCATTGCTGACGTAGGCGTAGCCGGCGTCGAGAATCTGCTGGACGAGAGCTATCTGCTCGATGATGTGGCCGCTGGCATGAGGCTCGATGCTGGGACGCAGCACGCCGAGGCGGTCCATGGCAGCATGGTAGCGGTTGGTGTAGTACTGCGCCACCTCCATAGGCTCAAGCTGCTCGAGGCGTGCCTTCTTGGCAATCTTGTCCTCGCCCTCGTCGGCATCATGCTCCAGATGCCCCACGTCGGTGATGTTGCGCACATAGCGCACCTTGTAGCCCAGGTGCTGCAGATAACGGAAAAGAAGGTCGAAAGTGATGGCCGGACGGGCATGACCCAGATGGGCGTCGCCATAGACCGTGGGGCCGCAGACATACATGCCCACATGGTCGGGGGTGAGGGGCTTGAATAGCTCTTTCTGGCGAGAGAGAGTATTGTATATTAAGAATTGCTGCATATAAAATTGAAAATTGAAAATTGAAACTTCGCGGCGGCAGGCTTTTTTTATTTGAAAGTTGAAAATTGAAACTTGCTCACTTCATTTTGTTTGATTCATTTGTGTTCGCAGGCATACCACGCGGCGGCAGTTGGAGCATTCGTGTCACTGGTCACTATTCACCGGTCACTTCTTAATATATGACAGAAAGTCGAGGTCGATGGAGAGGGCAATGAAAGGCTTGACGAGCCACGACTTGGCGGTGACATCGTCGAGTTTGGCACCCTTTGGAAGTTCGCTGCCCTCTTTGAGGTCATTCTTCAATATCTCATATTCACACACATTGACACCAATGATAAGGTAGAAGAAGTCTACAAAGCGGAAGCTGGGGCCGACATAGAAGTTCTTGAAAAGGTTGGAACCGCCGAAACCGACATAAACTCCCAGGTCGTAATTGAACTTCTGGTCGAAGCGGCGTAATTCCGGCAGCCGGCCTGGCATGGCTATCGCCGTGTCCTTTTTGTTGTTGATATAGTCGGAGAGATCCCACAGCATCACGGAGGCACCAGTGACAAAGTCGAACTCAATGTCGCCGGCATTCCTGTTGCCTATCAAGACCTTAGGGTCGTCGCCCTCGTATGAGAGATAAGTGTTGAAATTGGGAGTACGGAAGAAACGCATGGCGATGCCCTGGATGGGACGCACCTTCTTCTTCTTGTTGAGCGTTATTGCAGTCTTTTCCTCAGCCTCTCTGGCTTTCTGTTGCAGGTATTTGTTTTCCTCGTCTTTGCGGATATTCTCTATCTCGATGGCAGTCAGACGTTTCTGGAGCGAGTCGACGAGGTGGCGGTAGCGCTCCTTCTCGGTCAGGACATGCTCGTAGTTCTCGCGTTGCGACTTGAGGGTGATTTCCTTGGCATCGATGTCTTTCTGGAGGTAGTCAATCTCGCGGCTCTTGGCATCGATGCTGGCCTCTTTGGCCTTGAGTTCGCCCTCCCACTTTGCACGGTCTATCGACGAGCTTGTCAGGGCCTGGCGGTACAACTCTTCTTTCTCGGCCAGTAGGCGTTCCTTCTCCTGCATGGCGGTGACCTGTTCGGACATGAGACGGTTCTTTTCCTGCAGTTCCTTCTGGTAGAGGTCGTTGAGGTAAACCAGCGAGTCCTTCAGCAACACCAACTCACGCATACGGTGACGCAAGGTGGCCTGTGTCACATGCGTAGAGTCGAGCCTGCGGTTGAGGAACTCGACCTGCTGGCGGAGCATCTGCAGCGAGTCGGGCTGCGGCACTGTGTCAGCCACTTCCGACGCGACAGTGATGCTGTCATCTTCGGCGAGCTGCCATGCGGACTGCCCGGCGGTGTCGACAACCTGACACTGGCACGGCGAAACGGCTGCCAATAGCGTAAACAGCATTATCCCAAAAAGCGGAATTCTCATCATACTATTATTCCAAACAGCTTGCAAAACAGAACCAAGAAACTTATTCTCAAATATTTACAAAACAGCCACATCTAATGTTGCAAACTGCAAATTTACAAAAAAAATAACATCAAAAAGCCCAAAAAAGTATCAATGATGATTATTTTTTCTAACATAACCCATCAATGGCAAGTTGCGAGAAACTTTTTTTTGCTACTTTTGCAAAGCTTTTCCGAACGCATGAATATAGATAAGAGACAGACATTCAAAGCCATGACAATCATTACAAGACGATTGTTTGTCAGCTTGCCACTGCTGTTGTGTATCTGTTCCACCACGTGGGGCCAGGAAGGCCTGACCATAATGACGCATACGGGAAGTGCCCTACAGGTAGACTTCAGGCTTGGAGCCATCGAGGCCGTCCCGACGGGGAACGGCTATTCCACGCTGCTCACACCAGCGGCAAACAGCCACAGCCGCGAAGCGGGGCTTCCGATGCTGCCACAGTGCCGCCGGCTGATAGCAATCGACGGAAACGGCGACCTCAGAGTCAATATCGAGGAACAGGAGTGGGACACACTATTCCTCAGCGACATAGGATGTGTGCTTCCCGTCGAGCCATACGGTGGGGCAAGAGCCAAGGATACAGAGCTCACCACAACGGCAGCCGACAGCCTCTGCTATGCCACCGACACCCTGCAGGGACCGCAGCTGCTCGCCATCACACCCCTCGGACTGATGAGAGGAACCCCGATAGCAAGCCTCACCATCACACCCGTGCGGTACAATCCCGCGAAAGGATTCATCGCCGCCTGCCGCAGGATGAAAGCGACCATTACAACGGCAGGCGACACAAAGAGGACAGCCGGCAACCCCATGCTGAAGGCAATGCCCGTCGTAATGCCCGATGGTGGCAAGGAATATGTCAACACAATAGTGCAGGACACGATGCCGCTGGGCTACCTCGTCGTCTCGGCATCACGCTACCGCGAGACACTACAGCCCCTATTGTCGTGGAAACGGCAGGAGGGATACATCGTCGACGAACTCTATTTCGACCAGGCCAGCAACGTAGAGGTCAAAGACAGCCTCCAACGCCGCTATGACAACGCCACAGCCGACCGCCCGTCGCCACTCTTCATCCTGATTGTGGGCGACATGAGCGACATAGCCCTCTGGACGCCACGCCACATCATCCCAGGGCTGGAGACGCACCGCACCGACTTCTACTACTCCGAGTTCACGGGCGACATGCTGCCCGACGCCATGGTGGGACGCATATCGGTACACGACACTGCCGAGCTACGCCATGTCGTCGAGAAGACTCTGGCATACGAACGCGGTGCCATAGCCGACACGACAGCGTTGAGGCACAGCCTGCTGGTGGCCGGCGTGGAGGAGACCGCCCCCGCCCCGGCACTCACCAACGGCCAGGTGGACTTCATCAAGCAGCTCCTCATGGACCACGACACCACCCACGACACGGCATGCTTCTACAACCCCGCTTCCGGCGACAGCCGCGAGGAAATACTCGACGTGCTGCGCGACGGCGTGGCCCTGGTGAACTATACGGCACACTGCAATAGCAGGGGTTGGCGCAACCCCATGTTCTACTCCAACGAAATCAACAGCAGCAACGTGGTCGACAGCCACCTCTTCATAGCCGTGAACAACTGTTGCCGCAGCAACGACGTGGCAGCGGAGTGCTTCGGCGAGATGCTGCTTCGCAAGCCCGGAGGGGGTGCCGTAGCAGCCATCGGAGCCACAAACGAGACCCTATGGGAGGAGGACTACTACTGGAGTACCGGCTTTGCCGCCACCACACCTGAGGCAAAGTCCGAGGGCGGACACGCCGGAGCCTTCGAACGCATACTGCACCCCTACCAGCAACAGCCGTCGGAACAGGCCTGGACCGCAGGACAGATGCTGCTTGCCGGCAACAGTGCTGTGGAGGCCAGCGGCTCGCCGTATGCCGCCTTCTATTGGGAGATATACCTGCTGCTGGGCGACCCGTCGCTGATGCCACTCATCGGACCACTGCACTCCATGAGCCTCGACTGCGACAGCATACGCCGTGGCGACATCTCAGTGCCGCTGCACGGGACGCCATGGGCCCGCGTCGCCGCCACCTGCGGAGACACCCTCATGGGGCTCTGCACCCTCGATGCCGCCGGAGAGGCGACGATGCGGTTACGCAAACCCGTGACAAGCACCATCCGGATCACCGCCACACGCCAGTTCCACACCGCAGGACAGCTGACATTCGACATCCCCACCGACAGTTCCGGCACCGAGGGAATCACCGCCACCGACAGCACCGGCATATCAGTATTCCCCAACCCTGCACGCAACCGGATAACAGTCAGCGGCATTAAAGGACCGGCGACACTGACCATCTTCGACAGCATGGGACGTCACATGATGGAGAAAGAGCTGAATGGCAGCGAGACCATAAGCCTGAAACCACACCTCCGCAAAGGCATCTACACCCTGATGATAAAAACAGCAGAGAGACCATTTGCCAAGGTCCTACTTATCAAAGAATAGCCGCCCGTGACCCAAGACACCAACATAGCACACCCGGTCATCTATGACACCGCAGTGCCCACACTGCTGCTGCGACCAACCGACAGCATTGCGACACAACATGTGGATGCCGACGACTACCTGCTGCTCTGCAACGACTCCGTCTTTGCCCCATACGCCGCCGACAGCGCCACGGTCTACCGTGAGAGCATGTTCGCAGCAAACGGTCTGGCCTCGCAACCGAAAGAGCCCTCGCTGCGCGACGTAAGCCACGGGCCAGACTGGATGTTCCTCGTCATCGTCGCACTGCTGACCCTCATGAGCTTGTTCCTCAACCGCATCCGGTTCAACATCAAAGACATCCTCGTATCGCTGTTCAACCTGCGCATACAGAGCCGCGTTGAACGCGAGAATAACGTCAAAATCACCAGCATGCTACCCATGACAGGCATCTACCTTGCCAGTGTTGCCGCCGTGGCCACGCGGGTAGCCACAAGCCGGCTGTCGCTCCATCTCACCGTGCCGCAGCCCCTGTTCTACGCCATCGTGGTGGCCAGCCTCGTACTCTTCATACTGATGAAAGGAGGGCTCATAAGGCTCATCGGCAACATCTTCGACGACAGGGGCAGCGTGCAGCTGTACCTCACCAGCGGCCACCTCTTCTACTTCGCCGGAGGCATGCTGCTCCCCCCCCTGCTGCTCTTCGTCTACTTCGCTGGGGCAGGAGGAGAGGCAGCACTCATCATCTCGGCAGCACTGATTGCCATAATACTGATAACCCGACTGATAAGAGGACTTCAACTAATTTTAACAAATTCCAGAAGTTCAAAATTGTATTTATTTTACTACCTTTGCATTCTGGAAATCGTACCCATTTTGGCAATGGTTAAGATTCTAACAACATAGAACACTGACATTTGCACCATTATTAGGAACAACATGAAACTGAAAAAAATCCTGATTTCGCAACCCGAGCCCGCAGACCTGGAGAAGTCCCCCTACAGAAAACTGGCAACAGACTTCAAGCTTGACCTCACATTCTACAAGTTTTTCGAAGTCGTAGGCATCACGGCAACGGAATTCCGGAAAAGCAGGATTCATATTGCAGAGTATACCGCAGTCATTTTCAACAGCAAGAACTCCGTCGACCACTTCTTCCGCATGGCCAAAGACCTGAGGGAGACCATTCCGGAAAGCATGAAATACTTCTGCGCCACCGAAGCCATAGCCCTCTACCTGCAAAACTACATACAATACCGCAAACGCAAGATATTCTTCGGCGCACAATATTTTGCCGACCTCATCGACGTGATGACCAAGCACCGCGAAGAGAAATTCCTCTTCCCCTGCTCGGACGAGAAACAGACCGAATACACCAAGCTGCTCGACAAGGCCAAATTCAAGTACACCAAGGCTCCCATGTACCGCAGCGTACCGCGCGACCTGAAGCACTTCAAGCTCGACGACTTCGACATGATAGCCCTCTTCTCGCCCATCGGAGTACGCTCGCTGCTGATGAACTTCCCCGACGCCAAGGACTCGTCGATACTGGTGGCCGCCTTCGGTCCGTCGACACATGCCGCCCTCAACGCCGCCGGCATCAAGATTACCATAGCGGCCCCCACAAAGAACTCGCCGTCCATGGCCATGGCCATAGAGAACTACCTGCTCGGCAAGCAACAGGAGGCCGTGCTGGTGGTGAAACCCTCGTCGCTGAAAAGCTCCAAGACCACACATGCCGCCGTAAAGACTATCGGGCCGAAAAAGAGCAAGTCGGTCTTCGCAAGCAAGGCGAAGTACAAGAAACTGATGGAAGAAAAAAAGGCCAAGGCCGCGAAACGACGCGCCGAACGCGCCGCCGAGAAAGCACGCAAGGAGGCCGAAGCCGCCAAGGGCAACAACGATTGAACAACGCAGACAACAAAAATTACGGCTTCTCCAAAGACGAGAGACTCTGCAGCAGGGCACTCATCGACAAGCTCTACAGCTCGCCACAACGCGAGCTGCTCTTCCCGTTGAGCCTCCACTGGATGGAGGTGGACGCCGACAGCGACGTGCCTCCAGTCCGCATCCTCATCGTGGTTCCGAAACGCAAACTGCGCCACGCCGTAGACCGCAACCGAGCCAAACGCCTGATTCGCGAATGCTACCGGCTCCACAAGCATCCCCTTTGCGACGCACTTCAAAAGCAAGGACGGCACATAGTCATGTCGCTCAACTTCATCCACACACATACACCCAACTTCCACAAGCTCGAGACAACGATGGAGAAGCTTATCAGACAGATGGTCGAAGCAACAGACAAGAAATGATCAGGAATGTCCTCTCCAAGATGCTGCTCCTGACGATAAAGTTCTACCAGCAGTGCATCTCACCCTTCACGCCGGCGGCCTGCCGCTACACGCCGACCTGCTCGCAGTATGCCAAAGAGGCAATCGTCAAATACGGACCTTTTAAGGGAACATGGCTCGCCGTGAAACGAATTTTGCGCTGCAACCCCTTCGGAGGCCACGGCTACGACCCCGTGCCGTAACTGTAAATGAAACAGTTACAAATTGCCGTTATTTTTTTTCTTCTGTTTCAAAAAAAGAAAGTATCTTTGCACATCGAATTATAAACAACAAAAGACATGAAAAAAATCAAATTCTTAGCATTGGCACTCGTGGCCACCCTCTCGTTCGGTCTTACCAGCTGCGACAAGGACAAAGACCTCGACTACCAGAGCCAGACTTTCAAAGACGGCGACAAGATTCAGGTTCATGACCTCAACACCGACAGCAAGCCTTTCTACAAGCTGAACTTCTATTTCGGCATCAAGGGGGGCAATGTCTATGTCGAAGGACTGACCAGCAGGGTAGAGGTTCCACGACTAAACGTGATGCAAGACCCGCAAACTGCCGCCGCCGTCATGGACTTCGGCAAGGTTGATGGCCTGTCGCTGGTCGACGCTCTTCCTGGCGATGCATCATTCATGGCCTCCGACAAGCCCGTCACCAGCGTCGGCGCATCTGAAGAGCATGGTTATGTGATTAAGGCCTGGGGCGCCACCAAATTCGCTGAAACCTACGAAGGTCTCCACAACGATGGTTGGAATGACCCCACGCCCATCTACGTGCGTCTCTGGATCAAGGACATCGACGACGGCGAGTACGAAATACGTTACGAGTACCCCTGGAAGCCCTGACTTCCATAGGACAAACAACAGCTAAAAAAGAAGGATACTCCCTTACGTGAGTATCCTTCTTTTTTGGCTTGTCGGCAACTACTTCTGTGCTGCCATATACTGCTCCAGCAGCCGCTGCACGTATTTGCCAAAGACATCGAACTCGATGTTGACCACAGTGCCCGGCTTGAAGTTGTGGAAGTTGGTCACCTGGAAGGTGTAAGGGATGATGGCAACGCTGAACATGCCGGGTTCGGAGTCCACCACCGTGAGGCTCACGCCATTGATGCTGATGCTCCCCTTGGGAACGGTGATGCTGGGAGCGTTCTTGGCATCGTATTCGAAGTAGAAGCGCCACGAGCCGTTGTCGTCGACCACCTTGGTGCATGTGGCTGTCTGGTCGACATGACCCTGGACAATATGGCCGTCGAAGCGTCCGTCCATACGCATGGAACGCTCCACGTTGACCTCTGTACCGACCTGCCATGTGCCGAGATTGGTCTTGAGCATTGTCTCGTCCATGGCGGTGACGACATACTGTTTCTTCTCTTTGTCCACCTTCACCACGGTGAGGCAGCAGCCGTCGTGCGCCATGCTTTGGTCGATGGCCAGCTCGTCGCCGAACGGCACCTCCAGCGTGAAATGGTAGTTGGTATTCTCTTTTTCTATCTTAACCACACGAGCGGTGGTCTCTATGATTCCTGTAAACATTGTGAAGTTTAGAGTTTAGAGTTTAAAGCTTAACGTGGGGGCTACTTCAGGAAGGTCTCGTAATAGTCGAACATTTTCTTGAAGAGGTGGCGGCGTTCGAGGCCGAGGACGTTGTGCTCGTGGTGGGGATACATGAAGTAGTCCACCTGCTTGTAGTTGTTGATGCAACGTTCGATGAACTCGGTGCTGTGCTGCGGCACCACAGTGTTGTCCTCCGCACCCTGGATGACCAGCAGGTGGCCTTCAAGGTTCTGGGCTTTATTGAGAAGACTGACTGCCTCGTAGCCGTCGGGGTTCTCCTGCGGGGTGTCCATATAGCGCTCGCCGTACATGATTTCGTACCATTTCCAGTCGATGACGGGGCCGCCGGCGCAGCCCACCTTGAAGACCTCGGGGTGTGCCAGCTTCATGGTGATGGTCATGAAGCCGCCAAAGCTCCAGCCCTCGACACCCATGCGATCCTGGTCCACATAGGGCAAAGACTTGAGGAACTTGACGCCCTCCATCTGGTCGGCCATCTCGATCTCGCCGAGGTGACGGTGGGTGCAGCTCTCAAATTCGAAGCCACGGTTGTCGGTACCACGGTTGTCGAGGGTGAAGACCACATAGCCCTGCTGCGCAAGGAACATGAAGTAGAGGTTGGCGCCGGCCAGCCAGCTGTCGGTGACGAGCTGCGAGTGGGGACCGCCATAGACGTATACCAAAGTGGGGTATTTTTGGCCACGAACCATATTGGGGGGCGTGATGAGCCTGTAGTATAGGTCGGTGACGCCATCGGCGGCCTTGATAGTGCCAAGCTCGATGTCGGGCATGGCATAGCCGTTCAGAGGATTGGTAGCCTTGTAGAAGTTGTGCGAATTGTGGTTGTACGACTTGTTGATGTTGTATACATAGTTGGCCTCGCCGGGGTTGTCGACAGAGTTGAACACGTCGACCATGCAGGTGCCAGCCTCGTTGATGATGACAGTGTGTGTCCCTTCCACGGCATTGTAGTTTGTGAGACATTCCATCGTGCCCTTTTTCAGGTTTACACGATAGACATCACGTCCGGCGAGGTTGTTCTTGTTGGCATAGACGAAGATGTTCTCGCCCTTTTTGTCGAACTGGATGAAGCCTTCCACCTCGTATTCGCCGGAGGTCAGCTGTTTGGCAAGGGTCCCGTCGAGGTTGTAAAGATAGAGATGCTTGTAGCCGTCGCGCATCGAGAACCAGAGAAACTTGTCACCCCGTGGAGTGAAAATCATTGGTTCGCAAGGCTCCACATAGCGAGGATTCTCTTCCTCGAAGAGAACCTTCATGAAAGTACCGTTGACAGCATCGTACTGTTCGAGCCACATGTGGTTCTGCTCGCGGTTGATTTTGGCGATAAAGATATAGTTCTCGTCAGGGCTCCAAGCGATGTTGGTGAGGTACATCTCGCGCTCATGGACGGTGGTGTCGCGACGCGTGTCGAGGTAGACAAGACGCTCACGGTGAGTGTCCCAGATGCCGACGGTCACCTCATGGCTCTTCATGCCTGCCATGGGATACTTGATAGGCTTAAGCTCCGCCTCGCGAGCCTTGGTGTTGACGAGGGGGTAGTCGACCACCATGCTCTGGTCCATGCGGTAGAAAGCCAGCCTGGACTTGTTCGGGGACCAGAAGAGTCCGCCTTCTATGCCGAACTCGTTGCGGTGCACGCTCTCGCCGAGGACGATGTTGTAGCCGTCGCCGCGCTCCACCAGCTTGCCGTCGACATAGAGGTTGCCGTCTTTCTTTTCCACACGCTCTTTCTTATCAGGTCTGACGATGCCCTTGAACTGGTCGCGTTCCGCAGCGGTCATGGCACGTTCCTCTTTGCCGTCAAAGAGCATGTAGGCGGTGTCCTTTAGGTACATCACCTTGTCGGTACCAGGCACGAAAGTGAATCCGCGCATCGCACGCTGCGGATAGAGACTGCGGTCCATCAGCTGTTCCCAACTCAGCAGCTTGCCTTGCGCCATCGCGGTACCCATGCTTAGCAGCACCGCCACAATCGTTAGAATCTTCTTCATATTTCTGTTAATCTCTGTTTATCTTTTTATCTTTATTTCTACTGCTCTTTTCTTCTGCTCGCTTCGCTCGCGAAATCTGATTTCTGCCCGTAGTGCAAGGAGGTTTAGTACTTGCGCCAGCGGCGGAACTTGAGGTTGAAGACACCGAAGAAGGCCTCCTTGAAGATCTTCATGCTCATCTTGGAGGTGCCGAGAACACGGTCGGTGAAGATGATGGGTACTTCATAGATTTTGAAACCCAGCCGCGTAGCGGTGTACTTCATCTCAATCTGGAAGGCGTAGCCGACAAACTTCACCTTGTCGAACTTCATCTTCTCAAGCACGCGACGGCTCCAGCAGACGAAACCGGCCGTAGCGTCGCAGACCTTCATGCCGGTGACAATACGCACGTACTTCGACGCGTAATAACTCATCATCAAACGACCCATGGGCCAGTTGACTACACTTATCTTGCCATCGACATAACGGCTGCCCACCACCACGTCGCCCTTGCCGGAAGAGCAGGCCTCGTAGAGGCGGATGAGGTCGTCGGGGTTGTGCGAGAAGTCGGCATCCATCTCAATCATATAGTCGTAGCCGTGCTCATTGCCCCACCGCATGCCGTCGAGGTAGGCAGTGCCGAGACCCAGCTTGCCCTTTCGCTCAAGGATGAAGAGGCGGTCGGGGAACTCCTGCATCAGCCGTTTGACGATGTCGGCAGTGCCGTCAGGCGAGTTGTCCTCGACGATAAGCATATGGAACTCCTTCTCGAGCGAAAAGACCTTGCGGATGATTTTCTCGATATTCTCTTTCTCGTTGTATGTGGGGGTGATGACAAGCGTGTCAGCCATAAGCCAGAGTTTTTTGAATCAAATGAAATAATTTGCAAAGATACATAAAAAAAACATAACAGACGACACCAATGACGACTTCTATATACAAAATACTGATTATGCAGCTATTATTTTTTAAACAACCTTAACAATAGCCATCCGAGGGTCACACCCATGAAGTTAGCGACGAGGTCGTTGATGTCGAAACCGCGATAGGGAAGCAGGTACTGCACCGTCTCAGTGACAGTGCCTATAAGGGCTGCTGCCAGCAGAAGCGCAACGCCAGTCCGGGAAGCTCTCTGGCGGAACACCCTAAAATCGCAAAGGGAAAAAGTGCAAGGGATATAGACCGAAGCGTGCAGGAGGTGGTCGAATCGGATACCAAGGACGAAATTGTCGAGCGGCACACCGACGAACCCCATGGGAGCCCACATCAGAACGAGAAGGGCCACGAAGTAGACCCAGCGCATCCAGCGGCGGCGACGTAGGGGGAAGAGAGAACGGAGAGCGTTGACGAACGAGCGGCGGCAGACAACATGGCGCGAACGGCATCGCCACAGGAGCGAACTGCAATCGACGAAACTTCCATCAGCATGTTCGACAGCCTTGAGGCGTGCCATAACATCGGAGCGTCCGATCCTTTCAGTTGTTTCACAGTTGTCGCCGCGAAAGATGAGCGTATCGCCGTCAACCTTCAGCAGCCGATGGATGACACATTGCCCACGAAAGAAGAAGAGATAGACATCGCCCACATTCAAAGAAGGCGGCAGAGGTTCGAGGTGGATGATGTCGGTGTCGCCATCGATGAGTGGCTTCATGCTGCTGCCACCGAAAGCGATGCGGACAGTATGCCCCTCGTCAAGGCGTCGGCGCATCTCGGCGACGACGAAACCATCGGCCGTATTGGGTAAAACAGTACGTTGTTCAGACATCGTGAGATAGGAAAACAGTGTTGTGACATAGACGGGCCGCTTCGGCATCAGGGCGACACTGGAGGTGGTAGACCGGCACTGCCGAGATGACTGCCGAAGCTGTACGGATGAGATAGTCGGAGAAGTAGGCATCCTGCGCCAAAGCAGGCGGAAGAGAGGGCTGGATGGCGGCGAAGGCCTCAGGCACCGTGAGGCGGCGTATGGTGTTGTGGGAAGCCTGCGACAGCCTGACGACGGCTGCGAGAGGGAAAGAACGTGGCACGTGGCATGGCGTCTTGCCGCTCCACGGTGTGCCATGGACAAGCACGCCGTCAAGGCCGATTGAAGGCGCAGCCTGGACACCATGGTGCATGGCGCAGACCTCGACAAGCGGGCTGTCGTCGTTGAGCAGACGACAGTCATCAATATTCTGGAGCCAAAGGCGCGAGTGGGTGCTCTTGCCTGTACCCGACTCGCCAAGGAAAAGCACTGCACGACCGTCGCACACCACAGCGGAAGCATGGACGAAGCAGCACAAAGAGGGCACAAAGAGCATACTTACGGCAAACCAGAGCGAGAAACGCAGGATACAGGGGTCGATGGCTGACGTGGCCTCCACCTTGCCGCCACCACGTCTGTGACGCATCTGAAGCAACGGGCTGGCATCGCTTGAATACATGGAATAGATGTATTCATCTCCACAGAGATGGAGTGTGCACTGGCCATTTGTCTCGCCGAGTACCAAACTGCTGAGAAGCTCGGAATGGGCAGGGACAGGTGGAAGCTGGCAGCCGTAGCGGACACTCCACTGCGGCTTGCCAGATGTCGCAAAACGGGCAAAAGCAGGGTGACCGGCAAAAAAAAGGCTTTCCGGACCTTCGACTGCCACGGCATGACCGCCCACAGAGAATAAGAAGGGTCCCCGGACTGCATTCATGGCTCGAGGATATTATTCTGCTGCAGCATACCGACCCACTTGAGGGCATCAGCAGAAGCGGTGGCATTATCCACCTCGTAGTTATCGACAAGCAGACGGGTCACGTCGTCAGGAACAAAATCACGTCCCTCAAGCCTGTTCCACAGAAAGAGAGATGTGTCGTTCAGCGCAATGACCGTGGTCATGTCACCCGGATTCCGCCCTTGGATGAGAACAATGTTCTCGTCGGCGACATTATGTACTTTATATTTTGACGATATTCGCATGTTTAGAACTGACTTTTCACCGCCTCACACATAGTCACAAACAGGGAACCGTAGCATTCAAAAAGCAACACCAAGCCGGAAGCCGGCGGTAACTGCGAGGATACTCCTCGGAGGAAGGAGCATGAAACTATGGAAATAGTTGTTGGCATTGCCACTGCCGACAGAAGGTCCAAGGCCGGCATAAATGTCAAATACAAACCAGTCGAGCACAAGCTGGTATCCGAGTTCGCCAAGCAGGGCATACTGATAGGTGTCTTTACAGAAGACCTCGCCTGAGGGGTGATATTCGAAATGCGTCGCAACGAGTTCAAGTTTCAAATAGCGGCCTGCGAGCCAACTGTCGGAAGTACGTTGAGGACGGCGTCTCCATTTGTAGGCGATCTTGACAAGCAAACCCTCCGGGTCGCTTTCGTTCATCCAGTCCCAACCCAGGCCAATGGCACCGAGCGTGAATTCGGCACTGTTCTTTGGATTGAATGCCCGCTCGTATGTGAGACGTGTAGAGCCGCTCCCCAATGAGAGGAGAGTGAACTTGAAATCATTGCAAGTCGGCATATTCTGACGCTCGTTTTGCCCCGACGATATTGACGGTACTGACAATGCAACAGCCATGAAAAGCACTGGCAACAGTCTATGTATCAACGACATGAATAATAATGCTTTTTACGTTAAAGATGCAAAAATACATTTTTTTAGCCAGTCCACAAAAAAATTGTATTTTTGCAGCGTCATTGGAGTGCAGGCGGCTCGCCTGCAACTTCAACAATAACAAGCAATAACAAAGTTGTTATATAGAAGTCAATAACAACATACACCATTCGAACCGTGGACACACTGAAATACAACCTGCGCGGCGTGTCGGCCGCCAAAGAGGATGTGCACAACGCCATCAAAAACATCGACAAAGGGCTATACCCAAAAGCTTTCTGCAAGATAATACCCGACATTCTTGGCGGCGATGCAGACTACTGCAACATCATGCACGCCGACGGTGCCGGCACCAAGTCGTCACTGGCATACCTCTACTGGAAGGAGACCGGTGACCTGTCGGTATGGAAAGGCATCGCCATAGACGCCGTAGTGATGAACCTCGACGACCTGCTCTGCGTAGGAGCCGTCGACAACATACTGCTCAGCAGTACCATAGGACGAAACAAGAAACTCATCCCCGGCGAGGTAATAAGTACCGTCATCGGCGGCACGGAGGAATTCCTGCAGCAGCTGCGCGACCTGGGCATAGGCATCACACTCACCGGCGGCGAGACAGCCGACGTGGGCGACCTGGTACGCACCATCATCGTCGACAGCACCGTCACGGCACGCATGCGCCGGGCCGACGTGGTTGACAACGCCAACATCAAGCCAGGCAACGTCATCGTGGGACTGGCATCTTTCGGCCAAGCCACTTACGAGACCGCATACAACGGCGGCATGGGAAGCAACGGCCTGACCTCGGCACGCCACGACGTCTTCTCGCAGTACTATGCCGAGCACTTCCCCGAGAGCTACGACCACAACCTGCCAAAAGAGGTGGTCTATTGCGGACAGAAACGCCTTACCGACCCCACCGAGGTGGAAGGCGTCGATGCCGGCAAGATGGTGCTCTCCCCCACACGCACGTACGCACCCGTCATACGCCGTGTCCTCGACGAATACCGCCCTAAAATCGACGGTATGATACACTGCAGCGGCGGTGCACAGACGAAAGTGCTGCACTTCATCGACAACCTTCATGTGGTCAAAGACAACCTCTTCCCTGTGCCACCACTCTTCCGCCTCATTCATGAGCAGAGCGGCACCGACTGGAAGGAGATGTACACCGTCTTCAACATGGGTCACCGCATGGAGATATACACCGACGAGGAAACCGCAAAAGGCATCATCGACATCTCACGCAGCTTCAATATCGACGCCCGCATCATCGGCCACTGCGAAGCCTTCGACAAAGGCCAGGTGACCGTTAGTAGCGAAAACGGCATCTTCGTCTACAACAGCTAAGTGAAGTTTAAAGTTTACAGATCAAAGAGCTTCTCTCGCTTATTATCAGCGAAATAACTATAATTTTTTCACAACTGTTTTTTTAACCGTCACCTAGCATCCTTCAACACAAAACAAAAAGTGCCGGAACGCGCAAACGTCTCCGGCACTTATTGTTTCAGTTTTGCGGCAGCGTCAGTCAATGGCGGCTGCAATCCTGTTGGCAAGGGCAGTCATCTCGTCAGGTTCCATCTTGACATGATGGCCAAAATTGAGGTCGCCGGGTTTGTTGAGGGGCATCAGATGGATGTGCGTATGCGGCACATCGATGCCTACAACGGCAACGCCGACCTTGATGCACGGACAGACCTTTTTAAGACCCCGTGCGACATGACGGCTGAAAAGGTGCAGGTTGACAAAAAGCTCGTCATCGAGGTCGAAAATGTAGTCGACTTCCTTTTTGGGAATGCAAAGGACATGACCCTTCACGACGGGATTGACATCTAGGAATGCAAGAAAATCGTCTGTTTCGGCAACCTTGTAGCAAGGTATTTCACCGGCGACGATACGTGAAAAAATACTTGGCATAATAATTGTTTGTTAACGTTCGACAGAAAGTATCTCGAAGTTCATCTTGCCGGCAGGAACGACGACATCGACAACATCTCCAGCCTTCTTGCCCAGGAATGCCTGTGCAAAAGGAGATGAGACTGAAATTAACCCCTGCTTGAGGTTGGCCTCGCTCTCAGGTACGATGGTATAGACCTGTTTCATGTTATTCTTGGTGTTCTTGATGGTAATCTTCGAGAGGAGGAGGACCTTAGATGTGTCAATCTTTGATTCGTCAAGCAAACGGGCGTTAGCTATGAGGTCCTGAAGTTTAGAGATACGGGCCTCAAGATGACCCTGAGCCTCTTTGGCAGCATCATACTCAGCATTTTCGGAGAGGTCGCCCTTGTCTCGGGCTTCAGCTATGGCAGCAGCCGCAGCGGGACGGTCGAAAGCAATGAGATGGTGGAGCTCGTCACGAAGCTTCTGAAGCCCTTCTTCACTGTAATATTTTATTTCTGACATGTTTTTTATTGATAGAGTTGATAATTACGAAAATGTTAATTCCAATAGCACACAATTCACTATTCACCACTCACTATTCACCATATACCTTTTACAAATCACTAAAAAGGAGGAAAGGTCCCAAAAGAAGACCTTTCCATACCTCTTCTATGTTGAAAAAAGTTTAGAACTTGAAGGTTACGCCGAAAGCATGAGTGCCTTTAAGGTTAACAGCTGTGCGATAGGAGTAGTCGACAGAGAGACTGCGGCTGCCATCATCCTTGAAAGGGATGATGAAAGAGGCGCCGGCAGAAAGACCGGTATTGGCAGTCACACGGTTATCGCTGTCGAAGATGTCGGTCTGATAGAGGTAAGCCGCGCGAGCCTGGAAACGGTCGAGCAAGGAGTACTCAAAACCAAGGCCGAAATTGTCGCGGAGGAAAGCGTTGGAAGTGAAGTTCCCGGCAATGGTGAGACGCTGGTTCCATTTCTCGAACAAGAAGTCGTAGGAAGCTCCGATGTTGAGAAGGGTGGGAAGCTCCATCTCGGAGGCACGATACTCGACAGTCATCGAGTTGCCAGCCTTGTTGACGGTTGTGAAAGCCATACCCGTTCCGTTAAAACTAAGGGCAGGTCCGATATTCTTGAGCGAGATACCGAACTTGAGTTCATCGTTCTCACCGGTCTGGTACTGGATACCGGCATCGATAGCCACACCTGTAGCGCTGACGTTGTCGGTTGATTCAGTGATAACCTTAATCACGGCGCCGCCATGAATGGAGTTGGTGAAAGAATAGGAATAGGCCACGTTGAGGTTCATCAATGACGGCGAGATGTAGCCATTACTTCCGGGTTCAGGACTCTCGACGGTGGTGACTGGTATGTCGCCGAAGCCCATGGTCATGACGTATGCGCCAAGGACACCAGCCTCGCCCAGACGGAGTGCAAGGCCGAAAGCGTTGACCGAAGCGCCGCTGTTGAGGCCTGAACGTCCACCGTTGAGGATTGCATGTGAGTAAACGAACTCATATTTTTCCACAAAAGAAAGACCTGCAATGTTGCTGTAAAAAGCATCGATGCCACGGGCACAGGCAGTGTTGATGCCGCCCCAGCTGGAGCTGCGTGCCCATGGATTGATGAGAAGCTCTGTAGCGCCTGCCGTTCCCCGACGGTTGTCGTTGCCGGCAAATGCAGGAGCCGTCATCGACACTGTAAGGACCAATACAGTCAGTATGCTTAATATTCTTTTCATTTCTGTCTAAGTTTAAAAGTGTTAAATGACAATTAGAACTGGAAGCCGCTCATATCGACAGGACGCATGGTGCCGAACCATTTGACGACACGTTCACCGATACCGGGGCAATTGAAGTGGATCAGGTACATACCACCGGCAATAGGGATGCCGTTATGGTTGTGGAGATCCCAATCCTGGGTCGTCATGTCAGTACGGGTATTGCGGATTGTCCTGACGAGAGTACCATCGACAGTGTAGATGTTGATGGTGGTGTTGCCCGGAACGTTGATGAAACGCACCTTGGTTTCGAGCTGGCTTTGAGTCTCGTAAGCGGAGTAACTGTAATATGGGTTGGGAACAACATAAATGGCCTCAAGGATGGAGTCCTTGTAGCTCTGGCGAGCGTCGTCACCGACAGCCTGGTTGGTAAGTGTGACAATATCCTCGGTCAGCTTGAACTGATACATGGGGATGTTCTTGTTCAAGGCTGTCAGGCCTGCGTTGACACGCGTGGTCTGGTTGTCGCTCAGATAACGGCCATAGCGTGTGTTGACATCGATGTCGATGGTGACGTCGCAAGGAATATCCTTGGGGTTGTTGATGGTCTCAGTGGTGAGGGGCATCGAAACCCAAGCAACAGTAGAATAGAGGAAAGCAGCCGAATCTCGGATGGGAACGACGGGTGATGCACCATCACGTTTCAGCAGACCATTGCAGAACTCATCAGCGTAAGCAGAGTACTGGGTGGTGCCGGGAGTATAGGGGTTGGCGAAGAAATGGTCGAGCGAGGAAAGCATCCTGACTGCCCATCGGCCTGCGTCGTAGGAGGGCGAGGAGTAATGGGAAGTGATGTATCCAGACGAAGTGCTCAGAGCATGGTAGCGCGGGAAGTCCTGCGAAATGGCGTTCATGACGTATATGTAATGGCGTCCGCCGACAACATAGTTGGAAGTTCCAATCATCTCCGTAGAAACTGGATTCCACATCATGTCACGTCCATTGAACTGGACATAGCGCGAATCCTCGCCGTACATGATGTTGAGACGTTCACCAGTGCTTAGGTTGATGGCATACCCCGGGAACCATCCCATGCCATACTCCGATATGTAGTTGGCATCGTTAGGGTTGGTAGAAGCACCTGTTGCGTCGGAGGTATTGCCATTCTTGTCGATAGACTTGTGCTTACGCATCTGGAAACGACGGGCATTACCCTCTGACTGCGTATAGTCATCGCACATTTCGATAACGGGGCAACGGGTCCACTTGCTCTGGTCGGAAGTAAGAACGACGCGGATGCTGGGAAGTTTCGAGAAGTCATTGAACATGAGCGACTTATTGTTGGCATAAACCATCGTTTCGCGAAGAATCTTGTTATAGCTAGGCTTTGTAAGCTCCTTGGCGAAAACAGAATCGAGAATTGACTGCTCGGCAATATAGTAGCTGAACGAGAAGCCGGGATGATACTCTCTCGTGGAGACCAGGCCGTAGGGCGCCCACATTCCGTTGACAACGTCCTCAAAGACCTGATACTTGTCGACAGCGTAGAGGCTCTTGGGGCGGTTCGAAGAGGATTCAACCATCTTATAGTAGTCCTCATCCTCGTAGAGTTCGGTACCGGTAACGGGGTCATCGCTGTTCTCAAAGCTGGAACGGTTTGCAGCAGCATACTGCGAACCACTACGAATCCAATTGTAGAAAGGAGAGTTATCGTTGTCGCTGACACCACTGAGCCACTGGTGCTTGTTGTCGGCGAAAGTCATCTTTGACGAAAGCAGGGCTCCATCGTTAATGATACCGCCATTGACATCCTTGCCGGTCACGACAAGTTCGGTTGCGATGGCTTTGGGGTTAGAGATGGCCACGGAAATGCCAAGGTCGAGGAAAATCTGCTCATTGTAGCGTCCGATAACAAAGTCGGCAGTGTCTTCATAGACATTATCAAAGAGCGGCTCACCATTTGCACGGGAGAGAATCCAACGCGAATCGTCAGCGACACCGTCGAAGCGGATGTTGAAAGTGCCTTCCTTGATGTTGAGCGGGTCAATGACACGCACATTCAGAGGACCGTAGTTCTGCTCATATTCAGGTTCAGCAATGATGCAAGGATTGCGCATACTGGAGAAGTAAGTACCCTGATTGTTGATCTGGTCGCTGAATTCACCAGGTTCTTTGCCGGCCTGACCACTGGCACCCATAAGAGAATTGATGGAAGCCTGAGTGAGACGCAACGTGTTGCCACCATTGCCGTAGCCGTCAAGACGGATGATATTGGGGCTCATGCCAAAGGTAGCCTGGACGATAGTACCGCCATTTTCGGACGACGGGTCGTGCGGGATGCCGACCTTGGAGGTGATGGTTCCGCCCCACTCGTCCTTACGACCCGCAAGGTAGGGCTCCTTCTGGCCATCAAGCTTGGTAGGATCGGTCTGCGAATACTCTTTGAAACGATTGTGAGCGTAAGCAATGCAGATGAAATAGTACTCCTTGTTGTTCACAAGAGCGGTGTTGGTTCCAGTGGCAAAGAGGTCATTGGTAACACGGAAGACATGCTGGATGCCCTTGTTGGCACCATCGACCATAATCTTACCAGTCAGAAGACCGGTTGCTGAGTTGGTGGTATAGTTGACAAGGCGTCCGATACCGTTAGTGGGGTTGTCATTCAGAGTTGAATCGAGTTTGCCTGTGTTTGCATTCGTTTCGACGGTGTACTGGTCATAATAGTTCTCAATGTCGCACTGGAATGCGAGACGAGCTTTAGTCTCGTCACCGATATCGGCCACAGAAGCGTTAGCATCGACAAGCTGGTAAATCTGGTAACCCTCGAACTTGTAGCGACGGGCTTCGTCGGAATAGGACTTGAGGATGGAAGCATCCTCTTCGTCATACCTCTCGCAATAGTTGTTCGAATTTTCGTTCTCGTAAGTGATGTAAAGGAGCAGTTCGTTCTTCATCTCCTGGATGGTCAGCGTAGGAGCCTCGGGACCGTCAAGAACCTTGAAACAGTTCTCGAAAAGAGACTGGCAGACATCATCGATCTGGCGGAGCAGCTCGACGGAGCTCCAGCGGTTGCCCGAAGGAGCCTGAGCAAAGGGAATACCAACGGTAATATAGTTGACGGCACCCGGTTTCAGGGTGAATGGACCCGCCGACTGCATAAAGCGGCGGTCACCAGGAGTCACATTAGAGCCCGATGTAACCTCGGTCCAGTCATCAGGATGGTACTGTGCGTCAGGTACGACGCCATTGGTACCCCAGTGGAGGGGATCGCTGTCGCCAGGGAACATGAAGTCGCAAGGAATATCAGAAGCACCTGCTGTAGTGGAGATGGCGTTGCCGCCGAACTTCATGTGTGAACCGTTCTTCCAGAAGCCCTGCAGGTAGTTGTAATAGTCGGTAGCCTTTTCGGGTTCACCGTTGATGCTGTTGGAGCTGTTCTCATAGTACACGAAACGACGCATACCGAAACGCTCGTCATCCTTGATGCCATTGCCGAAATTGACACCGTTGATGGCGCAGTTGCCGATGGAGTCATTCTGTTTGAAATACCATGCATTGACCGGAGTATAGTAAAGGTCGGCATCATCGGTGAGGCGGATGGTGTCGTAGCCACGTGCATCGTCGATCCAGTAGGTGGCAAGCTGGTTGGGATAGTAGAGACGCATCTTGTCGATGTCGATTTTGGGGTTGTCCAATCCATCGGGATCCATATAGGGACCCTGGAAGAAGTCGATACCTACCGCAGGGGGTACACCGCTATATGAACCAGTTCCCGGGCCATCGACATCCTTACCGTTGTAGCAGTAGCCCAAACCACGCTTGACATCGCATCCCACATAGTCGTCGTAGCCATAACCCAAATCCGGGTCGACCCACTGGCTGAAGTAGGTGTTGCGGAGTTCGTATGTGGAACGGTTGATGATTTCGTACGTGTAGAAGGTCATGTTGTTGATTTCGTCGTTGGTCGAGAAAGCGAAAGCCTGAGCACGGATTTCAAGACCGATGGGCTGGCCATGCGACTCGGTATGGGCGTTACCCATATCGTTGAACACCCACCAGATGGTCTGGTCGCCCTTAAGCACCTGGTCGGAGAGAAGGCCAGTGCCTTTGTTGACAATACCGAGGCTGTCCTCCATGGTCGGTACCGGAGTGTAACGCTCGCCGGGTTTGAGGGCGGCTTTCAGTGTACGGGGGCAGAGGACATTGTCGAAGTCGTAATAAGGATAGTCGCCAGCACGCCAGTCATACTCACCATTACCATCGGCATCATAGAAAGGAGCCAGATAATGCGACTGGTTGGCAAAATTGCCATGGGCGGGCCATTCCTTGATGACTTGCGAGATGGCGCCCTCATCAAAGTTGGACTTCTGGGCAGGGGGATCCTGCGTATAGTCGAACATCGCCATGAAGTTCTGAACCTCAGCTTGGGTAATCTTGAAGTGGTGGTCATAGTAGTTGCAGACCTCCACAGTGACGTCGGCAGAGCCATCGACGGTAAGAGGACCCGGCCAGTAGTCGTCACCGTTCTGTCCGAAACGGAGAGCAGCAAGACGAAGCTGGTCGTTGACGTCGGTGCCGCCGATCCAGAGGGCAGCGCAGTAGAGGGGTGTCGAAGTACCATCTTTAGGGATATGGTACTGGGTGATGCTGCCGTCATACCACATATTGCCGTATCCGTTGATGAGCGCACGGACATTGTTGATGTTAAGCTCAGCAGTACTTTGCGCTCTTTTGCACGCGGCGGCCTTGGACTTCACCGATGTCTTGGTCGCGGACTTCTTTTTGCAGACAGTGCATTCGCGTGCCACTGCTGTTCCCAGTGTTGACGAGAACAGCAAAGCCATTAAGACTGTTTTTACAAATATATTTTTCATTTCAATGTGTTTTTTCGCGGTTAACAGGTTAGAAACTGTAGGAGAGCGTCAGACGGATGGTTCTGGGATTCGACCAGTTCCAGTAGCCATTGGAAAGCATGATGGCATACATGTCGCGATACGACTGCGGGTCGAGGTAGGCGTTGATGACAGACTGTGTCTCGGGGTCGGTGAGATAGCCGTCGTCAGAGGGGTTGCCGGTGACACCGAAAACACCGGTGACATTGCGGATGTCGAAGAGGTTGTTGACGGTGACTGCGGCGTTGAGCATGGTCTGGCGAGTACGTTTGCCCATCTTGACCTCGATAGGCCAAGTCTTGTCAACCACGACATTGAAGTAGAATCCCCAGGGGAGACGAGCGCCACGGTAGCTTCCGACGATGGTCTTCTGGGTGTTACTGAACTGACGGGTGTAGGGACGTCCTGACTGGGCAACGGCGAGGAAGTTGATGCCGAAGTTCTGGAAGGGATAGATGTCCTTCTTGCGTGCATTGCCATCCTTGTCCTTGACAGTACGCGAGAAATGCCAACCTTCCTCCTTGCCGAGGCGGTAGTCAACATTAGCTTTGAACTCGTGACGACGGTCGTCGGAGATGGGGTTGAGCATCTTGAGGGTAGTGTAACCCTCTTTGATGAGCTCGGTCATGGTGGTGTTGGTCAGACCGGTACCTTCTGCATACTGGAGAGTGTAGTTGGCGTTGATACGCACATTGTTGCTCTGTCGCATATCGAACGAGAGGGAGAAACCCTTGATGGTCTTGAAGTCAATATTGTCGTAGGAGAAGTAGCCGTCGTTGGGGTCGGCACCGGCGTACTGGACAACCTGGATGAGGTCACGGGTCTCCTTGTAGTAGGCCGAGATGCTGAGTGCTGCAGTCTTATCCTTGTTGAGTGCCTGCTGGAAACCGAGTTCGTAGTTGGTGATACGTTCCGGCTTCAGGTTGGGGTTGTTGATGGTACCTGTGACACGGTTCATGTAAAGGTAGCTCAGGTAGTCGGCCTGCCAACCAGAGGAAGGACGACGGGCAATAATGTCGTAGTTGGCCTTGAACTGGGACATGTCGTTGACAGGGAACGAGAAAGCCACACGGGGCATGACGATGATCTGAGGGTCATAGTCCTTGAAGGCCTTGGACGAGATGTTGTTGTTGCTGCCATTACCGGTAGTGGCAATCTCCTGACCGCCACCGTTGCCTTTGGTGCGGAACGGGGTAGGACGGCCGGACTCACCCTTAATCTCGCTCGGAGCAGAGACCTGGACGCCATATCTGTCATACCACACACTACCGTCACGATAACCCTTGATAGTGGGGTTGTCGGAACCGGCATCGTCGACATAGACCACCCAGTCGTCCTGGACGGCAGCCGGGAAAGCGTTGCCGTCGAGGCCTGTGGAGAACGAGGGGTGACCACTCTGACGGAGGTCGCCAACAGTGTAGGACTCATAAAGCAGGTAAGGGTCTTTCAAGACCATCTGGTTACCGTCGAAATAGTCGACACGGACACCGACGTTGAAGATAAGGTCTTGGAAGAAGAATTTATCCTGGATATAACCGGCAGCGTAAATAGGTGAGAAAGAGGGGAGGTACTGGTAGTCCTTGTGACCTTTGGTTGCGGGATCGAAGAAGTCGTCGAGACTCCAGGTGCTGCTGCTGTATTTCTTACCGGTATGGTCGTAGCCATAATAGCTCACATACTGGTTACCGCTGTTGAAAAGCTCATTGGCTGAGAACATTTCGATATTGAAGAAACTGGGATCGTAACGGTCGACATCAAGCCAGTCGGTACCGTTGACATCGAGGCCGAGAGCCTGACGCATCGACTCCGAGAAGTGGGTCTGAGAGCCGCTGATCAGACGGTCATACTGCACAAAGAGATTAGAACCCTGGAAATACTCGATAGGCTTGTTATAGTTAAGCTGTGAGATGTGGGCATTGGCATTGTTGCGCATGAGTGTCCACAGCGAATAGGCGGAAATACCATAGTAAGCCTGCGTGTACTGGTCATACTGGAAACCGATTTCAAGGTCATGCCCTTTGATGGTGGCAGCGGCCTTGGCCTGAACATAGTAATAGTTGTTTTCCTGCTTGGCATAACTTGCATTCTGCACACCGACGTTGCTGAAAAGGCTGTAGACCGACGAGAGGGTCGTACCGTTGACAAGACCATTGAACATGAGAATATTGTCGAACGAGGTGAGGAGAGGCGCAAGCTGCTCGGTATTATAGAGCTGTGCAGTATAGTTCGAAAGTATGGGGTTATACTCCGAAGGCTGGAAACCGGTAGCGGTCTCGATCCAACCGTTCTGGACATAGGCAGGAGTCTCAGTACCACGGTAGTTATAGTTGGTGACAAACTCCCACGAAGGCGACTGGCTACGCTGGAAGGTGGCAATGTGACCATACTGGAAGAGGTTGTCGCCGAACTTCTCGTTGTAGGATTTCGACTTCTCCCTGTTGAACATGGCCGTGATATTGTACATCACCTTTGACACAATGGGGTCAGACTTTGCATCAGGGTTAGACTCATCCTTCACGGGCTCAGGATCCTTGAAGCGCTGGGTGAAGTCGGCAGTGAGGACAAAGTTCTGATACCTCTGGACACCGTTGGCAGCATTGTGAAGGTTGAGCGGGAAATAGCTCAAGCTAGTGCTGGGAGCGTAGGAATAGTCGAACTCGCCAGTGAGCACAAGGGATGTCAATTCTGTGAAACGGAAGTCGAGGGCACCCTGCAGAGCTATGGAGTAGCGGCCAAAGTCACCGATATCATCTTTGGAACGGTTCTTGGAATAATAATTGTTGGTGTTGGGTCGTTTAATCTCGACAAAGTCGCTCTGACGAAGATATTCGGCAGAATAGTTGACCGTGTATGTCACAGGGTCAAAATCGATAGGATGCTGCTCAAGTTCGAGGACCTTGTCGTCATTGACAACCTGATAGCGCCCATCCTTGGGACGATAGTATGCGAACTTTGTGTAAGAGCCAGTACCCGTAAAGCGGAAGCCGACGAGGGTACGCTTGCCGGTGGGATTGCCCTGCTCATCCTTGATGGAAGTCATGGCGACAGGACCAGTGAGGTACACAACAAGGCTGTTGGAGAGACGATAGTCAAGATATGTCTCGTATTTGACAAGACCCTGGAACTTGGTCGAAGGCGGTTTGAGAGTGATGATCTGAGTGCCGCCGATAGCCTCACCGATTGAAGCGGGAGTACCACCGAGGACAACTTGAATCTCGGCGATGGCCTCTTTGGGGACGTTGACACCCGTACGGGTACGGACACCACCCACCTGTGTGACCATGCCCTCCTCACCACGGGCAGAACCTGTACCACCGTCACTGTATCCGACACCGGCAACAGCGGCGACGATGCCATCAACCGAGTTGGCAGGCATCTTCCCGATGTCGTCAGCCGAAAGACGAGTACCCGACTCGGGAGCTCCAATGTCGATGACCGGCACTTTCTGTGCCTTGATGGTCACCTGTTTAAGCTGGGTAGCACCAGACTTCTCAAGTTGCTCGTTGTAGACAGTGAAACCCGATGCCTTGACATTGATTTCTGTTTTGACGGTCGTGTAACCCATATACGAAACCTCGATTTCGTATTTGCCGACCTGAAGGCCCTTGATGGTGTAGTTACCTTCCCAGTCGGTACGTCCACCGCCCATGATTTGGCCGTCCTGCTTCGCAACAACATTGGCACCGATGAGGGGTTCTCCCGACTTTTGGTCGGTGATTTGTCCCTTCATGGTACCTTGCGCAAAGACCGCCATTTGAGCAATCAATAGCAGCCCAATTGTTAATAGTACCTTTTTGAACATACTAAGTTGTTTTTGATTAATTTATTTGATTTATTTTTTTCGAACAGTATGACGAAGACTTCTCAAGCACTGACAGGTTGCATGATAGCCTGAAAGACTATGGCCTTACGCAAATCAAAGCCCTCATCTAAGGGAGTAACGAGCATGGAATCAGTTGTATCCGATGTCCGCAAGAGATCATTATCCACAACTGGAGCAGCAACCTCAACGACAATGCCGTTATCATCACTGCCCTGTGTCTCGTATGAGAAGACAGGTCTGCCCAGGACATCGGAATCGGCGACCTGGTCATCCTCCTCATACAAAACCTGGTCATCAGCACCCATGAACTGGGTGTCGTCTTCCCCCACAGGGAAGTCGTCATTGGGAACAGCATCCTCCGGCACAACCTTCTTCCCAGCACTTTTTTTGCCAGGAAGAAGGCTGGGCAGGATGAAGATTGCCGCAGCAATGATTATTGACCAAATATTCACAGCCTATTATTATATGGGATTCAATATTTATTTCACCTTAACGGAAGCAAGCCTTTTCTCTTCACGTTTCTTGCTGACCTCATAGACAATGTTGCAGGCGAGGCAAACCGAAGAGAACATACCACAGACCACGCCCACAAGAAGAGCGAAGATGAAACCGCGAATGACCTCACCACCGAAGATGAACATCATGAGAAGAGTGAAGAATGTTGTACCAGAGGTGTTGATGGTACGTGCAAGGGTGGCGTTGATGGCATCGTTCATGTGCTCAACAAGTGTACGCTTCGGATAGAGAGTGCGGTTCTCGCGGACACGGTCGAAGATAACCACCGTGGCATTGATGGAATAACCGATAATCGTCAGCACTGCAGCAATGAACGACTGGTCGACGTCGAGGCTGAACGGAAGCAGTCCGCGAAGAAGAGCGAAAAGACCAATGATGAGAATGGTGTCGTGCGCCAGGGCAGCCACACTGCCGACTCCGAAACGCCAGCTCTTGAAGCGGATGCCGATGTAGGCGAAGATGACAAGCAGACCACCGAGAACCGCAAGGATCGAAGAGCGCTTCATGTCGGTAGCCATTGTAGCCTCCACCTGCTCCGACTGGATGATGCCATAAGGATAGACATCGGCATCGGAGAACTGACGCATCGTTATCTCCTTTCCGTCGTCAGACTTGCCAAAGAACTGCTTGGTGCCGGCAAAGAGTTTCTCATTGATGACCATCTCGTCGGTCACAGTGTCGGTGGCAGCGAGGTTGTGAGCAGAACGGAACGCGTCATAATAATCCTCGGCAACAATATTAGTGGTGATCTTCACCTGGTTGCTCGGACCGAACGACTTGACCTCAGGAGCCTCGTCGAATTCGTTGGCAAGGCTTGCACGGACATCAACAACATTGACATCCTGGTCGAAACGGACAACGTAAGTACGGCCACCCGTAAAATCGATGCCCATGCCAAGACCACGTCCGAAGATGCCGATGAAACAAATCACGATGGCACTGATGCCTATAATGTAGAAAACTTTACGCTTGCCGAGAAAATCGATATGCACATTCCTCATGAAGTTCTCGGTGAAGCTGAACGAGAAGTTGAGACTCTTCTTGTGATTGAGCATCCAGTCGATGACAAGACGGGTGATGAAGATGCTGGTGAAGAGCGATGTGACGATACCGATGCAGAGCGTAACGGCAAACCCCTGGATGGTGCCCGATCCGAACATGATAAGGACAAGTCCAAGGAGGAAAGTTGTCACCTGGCCATCGATGATGGCCGACATAGCGTTCTTGAAACCTTCTTCAACAGCGTTGGCGACACTCTTACCTACTCTTAACTCTTCTTTGATACGCTCGTATATGATAACGTTTCCGTCAACAGCCATAGCCATAGTCAACACAATACCGGCGATGCCAGGCAGGGTGAGGACTGCGCCGATGGAAGCCAGAACACCCATCAGCAGGAAGACATTGGTGACAAGAGCCACAACCGAGACCCAACCGGCACGATTGTAGAAAACCACCATATAAATAAGTACGATAACAAAGGCGAGGATGAAGGAGATGAGTCCTTTGTGGATAGACTCTTGTCCAAGCGAAGGTCCTACGACAGCCTCCTGTACAATCCTGGCAGGGGCGGGGAGTTTTCCAGACTTCAGAACGTTGGCAAGGTCTTTGGCCTCGTCAAGGGTGAAGTTACCGGTGATGGATGAACGACCGCCAGCAATCTCTCCATTGACGCGGGGAGCTGAATAGACCTGGTCGTCGAGAACGATAGCCACACATTTGCCGACATTGTCGTGAGTGATGTTCTTCCAGGCATGGGCACCTTCAGAGTTCATAGTCATCGAAATCTCGTTGCCCTCGGTATTGCTGAAATCCTGACGGGCATCGGTAATGACGCTTCCGTCGAGTTTCGCCTTGGGAAGGTTAGTATTGCGATCGAAGTCTTCAATCTTTATAGCATAAAGCTCGAAAACATTCGAATTCTCCTCGACAGGTTTCACCGACCAGAGATACTTGACCTCACGGGGATTGACCTTGCCGGCACGGACACCTTCTGCAATCATGCGGTTGACGGTCGCAGTGTCGGCCTCGACAGCACGGAAAACCACTGGTGGGAAGGGCTGATAAGCATTGCCATTAGCATCTTTCATGGGAACAAACAGCGACATCAGGGGATGCTCCTTCTTGTACTGTTCACTCTGCGCATCGGCATCGCCTGCATCGGCAAGGGGCTCGGCAATCATCTCGTTCAAACTGTCAGCCACAGCATCGGTCGCGGCAGAGTCGATTGCATCGGCATTGCCCGTATTTGCAGCACGGGATGCAAGGAACTCATCGGTTGCCTGAAGGTATCCAGCAACTCTGCTGTATTCAGCAGCGAGACGGCCGTCAGACATGTCGCCGCTGAAAGTAGCCCAAAACTCCAACTGGGCAGTACCCTTCAAAAGCTTGCGGACGCGCTGAGGATCCTTGACACCGGGAAGCTCGACAAGGATACGCTCCGAAGCCTGGAGACGCTGAATGGTGGGCTGGGCAACACCGAACTTGTCGATACGCTTGCGAAGAATCTCATACGTCCTGTCGTATGCACTGGAGGTCTCCTCTTTCAATTTCGAGAGGATGGTGGCATTGTCATCATTGAGGGTGGTGCCAGTGAGCTGACTGCTGAAATAGCCAGCCAACCTGACATCAGGCTTAATAGAGACGATGGCATCGTAGAAAAGGCTCACGAAGTCTTCGTTAACCGATTTTTTCTGCTGTTCGAGAGCCATATCGATGGCCTTGTTGAAAGTCTCATCGTTGGTATAATTGGCAAGAGCCTTGACCACATCGACCGTAGAGACCTCGAGCATCACGTTCATACCGCCCTTAAGGTCGAGGCCAAGGTTAATCTCACGAGCTTGGCATTTCTTGTAGGTGAAACCCATCCATATCTTTTCATTTGCCATGGAATCAAGGAAGTATGTTTCCTTGACATTGCGTAGGGAGTCGGTGACAATGGATGTGATGTTTTTGAACTCAGCGGCACTCATTTCGTTGTTGCCGTGTTTCTTAACGCAGGCTGCAATATCATTCTGACCCTGCTCACTCTCAACATAATTTGCAGCAATCGCCCTGGCCTTGTTCTCGACCTTCCTCGTCGCAAACGAGAAAGACAATTGGAACAAACAGACCAACAGGAAAGCAATTGCCAAAAATCTGATAATTCCTTTATTCTGCATGTGTTAGATGTTAAAGTTGTTTTTTGTTAGTATACATTTTGAACATGCAAAAATAAGAAAAATAATTGACACAACAACATATTTCACAAAAAAATGAACATTTGTTCAACAATGAATATAAAGAACACAAATAAAATACTAAAAATCAACAATTGTTGTTATGTCAGAAAAAAAGTGTATCTTTGCAAAAAAAGAATTGGAACGACATCAAATAAAAAAACTGACAAAATGGAAACGTCGATAGAGAGCAACACAACAACAGCCAAGAGACTTACAGTGAAAGACTGGTCGTCAGAGGATCAGCCGCGCGAAAAACTAATCGCAAAAGGGAAAAAGGAGTTAAGCACTGCCGAACTGATAGCCATACTGTTAGGCAGCGGCAACGTCGAACAAAACGCGGTGGAACTTGCCAAAGAGGTACTGAGAAGCTATAACGACGACCTTTCGCTGCTTTCAAGGCAGGGAGTGTCAGACCTCATAAAAGGCCACAAAGGAATAGGAGAAGCCAAAGCCGTCACAATTATTGCAGCTTTGGAACTTGGTTACAGGATGTTAACCGAACAAAACAAACGAAAAGAATACTACTGCAACGACAGTTCAGAAACATTCAAATACATCAGTTCCGCACTGATAGACCTTCCTTACGAGGAATTCTGGGCCATCTATCTGAACACCAGAAACAAGGTACTTTTCAAGAAAAGAATATCCGTTGGAGGCATCAACGAAACACCCGTAGACATAAGACGCATATTCTCAACAGCATTAGAATGGAATGCAGTCAGTATTGCCGTCGCACACAACCACCCAACGGGAAGCGTCAGTCCAAGCACGAAAGACATCCAGCTGACAAATACGATAGCAGAAGCAGGGAGAATACTCAATATCAAACTAAAAGACCATCTGATTGTAGGCATCACCGAAGAGAACAGGTCCGACTACTACAGCTTCCACGACAATGGCAGATTATAGAAGCCACAAAACATGGAATCAATGAGATGAAAATAGAAATCCCGTACAAGTCATGAACGGGATTTCTCAATCGTAAGGCTTACGCCTCCAATCTTACCTCCAAGGGGTGGGTTTAGCTTTGTTATCTTGACTCTGACAGTGTCCAATGCCTCATACTCACGAAGCACCGAAGATGCTATTCGCTCTGCCACATTCTCCAAAAGATGCGAAGGGTGCTGCATCTCCCGTTTCACAGTCTGATAAATATCGAGATAACTGACAGTATCGCTGATGTTATCAGACAATTGGGCAAGACTTGTATCCAAAGAGACACGCAAGTCGACTGAAAAATGCGTACCTATGGAAGCCTCCTCCGAAAAACAGCCATGGAAAGAGTAGAATTCCATGTTCTCGATGTCGATAAAAGACATGGTATGAACTTGATAAACGGATTTTTCGATGAGAGAATACCAGATTAAGCGGATTAGAAAACAATGTCCTATATAATGGCTTCAAATTGCCGCAAGAAACGGAGGTCGTTTTCAAAATAGAGGCGCAGGTCGCGAATCTGGTACTTGAGCATTGCCATACGTTCGACACCCATACCGAGAGCGAAGCCCGTGTATTCGTCCGGGTTGATATTGCACGCACGCAGGACATTAGGATCCACCATGCCACAGCCAAGTATCTCAAGCCACCCGGTGCCTTTGCAGATGTTGCAACCCTTGCCGCCACAGATATTGCACGAAATATCCATCTCTGCCGATGGTTCAGTAAAGGGGAAATAGGAAGGACGGAGGCGTATCTTTGTATCGCTGCCGAACATCTCTTTCGCGAAATAGAGGAGTGTCTGCTTCAGGTCGGCAAACGACACTTTCTTGTCGACATAGAGAGCCTCGACCTGGTGGAAGATACAGTGTGCGCGGGCGGAGATGGCCTCATTGCGGAATACACGGCCGGGAGCAATGATGCGGATTGGCGGCTTGTTATTCTCCATGACGCGCACCTGAACCGAGGAGGTGTGAGTACGCAAAGCCACTTCCTGCGAACCCGCCTTTTCATCTTTCTCGACAAAGAAAGTGTCCTGCATGTCTCGTGCCGGATGATCATGTGGGAAATTGAGAGCCGAAAAGAGATGCCAGTCATCCTCAATCTCGACCGATTCAGCAACAGTGAAGCCGATGCGAGAAAAGATATCCACTATTTCGTTCATCACAACCGAGAGGACATGGCGACTACCCAAAGAAGAATAGTCCGTAGGCATAGTAAAATCCATGGAACCAGATTCTTGTTCGTCATTCTCGACAGTTTGCCTGAACTCTTCTATCTTGGCCTGTGCCGCGTTCTTCAGACGGTTGAGGGCCTGACCTATCTCCTTTTTATGTTCATTGGGTACGCTTTTGAATTGTTCGAAAAGGTCGCTAATAACGCCCTTCTTGCCCAAATACTTGATTCTAAACTGTTCAACCTGTGCGGCACGGTCGCTCGACTTCTCGATGGAGGCCAGTTGGATGTCACGGATGAAATCTTCTATTTGTTGTTGTAACATTTTACTATAATTCAATCAGTTATCTGATTATATATTTGCTGATTATCGATTCAAAACGGTAGGAATAGTCATCAAAAGCTATTCCAAAAGCGTCATTTTCATCACGACGTCCTCTATGGGGCGGTCACCACGGCCACAGCGGACAGCGGCAATCTTGTCGATGACATCAAGGCCTTCTACGACCTGACCGAAGACTGTGTAGTCATAGTCGAGATGTGGGGTACCTCCGACTGTGGTGTAGGTTTTAATCTGTTGCTCATCGAAGGAGCGACCCATCTGGGAAGCCATACGCTGAAGGTTGTCAGCAGTCCACACATTCCCTTGGACGATATAGAACTGACAGGAAGAAGAGGCTTTTGTCGGGTTGACCTGGTCACCCTGGCGGGCAGCGGCAAGAGCGCCTTTCTTATGGATAAGGCCCTTAACGAACTCGGCGGGTACGGTGTAACCCAGATTTCCACTGCCGAGCATGACACCGGGAGCAGCGCCACGGGAGCCGGGATCGCCACCCTGAATCATGAAATTGGCAATGACTCTATGAAACAAGAGACTGTCGTAAAAACCCTCTTTTACCAACTTTACGAAATTATCTCTGTGTTTTGGAGTCTCATTATAGAGTTCCACGGTCATATTTCCGAGACTGGTCTGGATGAGTACGCGATAATTCTTTTCCGGCATATTAGATTGTGTTTTAGGATTTTGAGCAGTACAGGAAGATGCCAATGCAAAAAAAAGCATCAGAAAAGTCAATTTTTTTATTATCATAACATATAAAATTACTAATTTTGCAATTGCAAAAATAGTGAAAAAAACGCATTACAGACCACAAATACAAGATTTTTATGAAGAAAAAAATTTCACTTCTCGCAACCCTGTTTTTAATGGGCGGATTATCAATTTGTTTTTTTGACAGCTGCGACAAGGACACCACGTGCAGCGTTAAGATTTCCGTCCTCGATGAAGAAACAAGAACGCCCTTGTCGGGAGTAGTTGTGAGATTTTTGGACATCGACACCAGCTTCGGAACAGCTGAAGGCATAACCGACAACGCCGGGGTTTTTGCCACCGAGTTCAAGGCTCCCGCCATCCTCAACGTAGAGGCCATATACGAAACAGGGTATGACGACAGCGTCTTCACACGCGAACTTTACTACTGCCACCGCGACGGCAGCAACACCGTCAGGTTGAAAGAGGGAGAAACCGTAGAGGCCACCATCGTCGTTGAAAGCACCATAAAGCAAGACCTTCGATAAGCGTGCGAGATGAAAAGGCAATTCAGCAAAAAAGACTTGCAACAGTTTGCAAGCATGGGTCTTACTGAAGAAGATGTCGACAAGCAAATCGAGAATTTCAAGAAAGGATTTCCCAAAACCGTTCTCCACGACGCAGCAACAGTGGAGAACGGCGGCATAATACGTTTGGACGACAAAGAGATAGCCCATTACACCGACATCTATAAAAAACTATCAAAAGGTCGTACCATAATGAAGTTCGTGCCGGCTTCAGGTGCCGCAACACGCATGTTCAAAGACCTTTATGCATTCACGTCGACCTATTTCGGTGTAGCCCACAATTTCGAGAAAGAGTTCCCAACGGTAAAGGAATTCCTGCAGCACATACGCAGCTTTGCATTTTTTGAGGAACTCAAAGAATGCATGGAAAAGTCTCACCTCGACTTCGGCGACTACATGGACCGCGGCGACTTCACCACAGTGATAAACTACTTGCTCAAAGAGCAATACATGGGCTACGGTTCGCTGCCAAAAGCCCTGCTGAAATTCCACCGCTATGGCAACACTCCACGCACACCACTGGAGGAGCATATCGTGGAAGGAGCGGAATACGCACGCAACAGTAATGGCACGGTCAACATCCATTTTACTGTCTCGCCGGAACACCGCCAGCTGTTCCGCGCGAAAATTGCCGAGGTGAAAGAGTACTACGAAAACAAGTTCGACATAAAACTCAACATAACACTCTCGGAACAAAAGCATTATACTGATACCATAGCCGTCGACGAATACAACAACCCTGTACGTGACGAGAAAGGGAATCTGTCATTCCGTCCCGGTGGTCACGGCGCATTGATAGAGAACCTTCACGAGTGCAAGGCCGATGTGATTTTCATCAAGAACATCGACAACGTGGTACCCGACTGGATGAAACACACCACAATAGTGTACAAGCAAGCACTTGCCGGCATGATGCTCGAGCTGCAGAACAAGATGTTTGAATACATCGATGTGCTCAAGCAGGAACCCAACGAAAGGAAAATGATAGAGATAACCAAATTCGTTGAGGAAAGGCTGAAGTACCCCCTCTCCCATGGATGGGACTCGGTTCGCCAATGGGAAGAAAGCCTCCGCAAAGCGCTTTACCGTCCCATCCGCATCTGCGGCATGGTGAGGAACCAGGGAGAGCCCGGTGGCGGTCCGTTCTATGCAAAGAGCACAAAACGCGCCGATAGTCTCCAGATTGTCGAGACAGCTCAAATCAACCGTAAAGACCCCTCGCAGGAGGCCATCCTTAATTCCGCCACGCACTTCAATCCTGTCGACCTGGTATGCGGCATTAAAGACTACCGTGGCAACCGTTATAACCTGAGCCGCTATATCGACCCAGCAACAGGATTCATCAGCAAAAAGACGAAAGGAGCGCTGACTGTCAAGTCGCAAGAACTTCCTGGCCTTTGGAATGGCGCAATGTCGGAATGGATTACTCTTTTCGTCGAGGTGCCATTGGCTACATTCAATCCCGTGAAGACCGTCAACGACCTGCTACGCAAAGAGCATCTTGAAGGCTGAAGAAGAACGCATATCTAAAAAAAACAAAAAAATATTTGCCAGATTTAATTATTTGGTATATTTTTGCAAAACGTTTTCAACAAGGAAAACAAGTGCATCAATCTAGAAACCAAAGAAATAATAAACAAATTAACATAGCGAATCATGGGTATCAATGCTAACAAAAAGGTAAAAAGAAGAAAAGTGAGAGTTCAGGGCAACAAGAACTCCACCAACAACTGGGGTCTGAATGCTGCTGGCTGGAATGCCGTCCACAAAGCCATCATCAACGCTGAATAAGCCATACCCCCTGAAACAAAAAAAGCATCGGAGCATTCCGATGCTTTTTTTTTGTTTCAGGGGAGGATAGAACCTCGCACAAAAGAACAGAATCACAAACAACTATAGACCAGCAATATTCATTTCCTTGCCGTCGAGTTTGGCGGCGATGAGGTCGTCGCCTTTGTAGACAAGCTTCAGCGAGAAGAATGGCAGGCCGGGGTCCATTATCAGACGCAGGAAGATGCGGTCGCCGGGCCAAAGGGTCAAACTGAATAGTTTATCCTTGTCGACCCATTCAAGGTCGCCCTCGTCGCAATCGGGCAAAACCGATACGTAATCGTCCTGATTCGAAGGCGACTCACCAGCATACCAATGGTCGGCCGTAAAAAGGTGCATATACTCGCAGGGCCAGATGTCGGAGATGAATGTCACTATACCACGGTAGCGCCAAGAGGAGACCGTCAGGCCTGTCTCCTCCTTCACCTCCCGGAGCATGCACTCGTCAGGGCTCTCATCGGCCTCGCACTTCCCTCCCACCCCAATCCACTTGTCGTGGCTGGCATCATTCAGTTTCTTGACACGATGCAGCATCAGGTACTGGTCTCCGCGCTCAAGATAGCATAACGTGGTCTGCTTCATGGTTTCTATTTTTCTAGATAATCTAGACAGTCTAGACAGTCCAGAAAATCTAGACAGTTTAAAATAGGCTGCACACAAAGCGTGCAGCCTATTCCTAATAGATTATGTCTGCCCGATTAGAGGGTGAAGACCGGCTCAATAAGGGTCTTGCCGAGCTCGATAGCCTCCTCATTCTGGGGAATGAGGGCATGGTGACGGGCAGGGAGGGATTTTTCAAGACCTTTGTGGATGAACTCGCTGCCGACGATGGGTTTGAGTTTCAGGAAACCACCGAGGACAATCATGTTGAACACCTTGGCGATACCCTTCTCGGTAGCTTTCTCCGTTGCAGGGATCTTGTAGATGTTGATGTCGCGACGGGTAGGCTCGTGAGTGATGCCATTGGGATCGTAAATCAGCATTCCGCCAGGCTTCACGCTCTTTTCGAACTTGTCGAGCGACTGCTGGTTGAGGACAATAGCGGTGTCGAATTTGCTGATGATGGGCGAGGAGATACGCTCGTCGCTGACGATGACGGTGACGTTGGCGGTACCGCCACGCTGCTCGGGGCCGTAGGAAGGCATCCAGAGCACTTCTTTATCTTCCATAACGCCAGAGTAGGCAAGAATCTTACCCATGGAGAGGACACCCTGACCACCAAAACCGGCGATAATTATTTCTTCAGTCATTTTTTCTAGATTTAAAGGGTTATTTTTTTACTAATTCGCCGTCGACCTTGATATCGCCGAGGGGATACTGTGGGAACATGTTTTCTTCCATCCACTTGTTGGCCTGGACGGGAGTCATTTTCCAACCGGAGTTGCAGCTGGAGACAATCTCCACGAAGCTGACGCCCTTCTCGAGCTTCTGGTTCTCGAAAGCCTTCTTGAGGGCAGCCTTGGCCTTGCGGACGTTGGCGGGGGTGTGGACGCTTTGGCGAGTCACATAGTAGGTGCCGGGGAGCTGGGCGAGGAGCTCGGTGACCTGGAAAGGCCATCCGTTGAGCTTCTGGTCACGACCGTAAGGAGTGGTGGCGGTCTTCATTCCGAGCAGCGTGGTTGGAGCCATCTGGCCACCGGTCATGCCATAGATGGCGTTGTTGATGAACACCATGGTGATGTTCTCGCCGCGGTTGCAGGCATGGATGGTCTCGGCGGTGCCGATAGCAGCGAGGTCGCCGTCACCCTGATAGGTGAAAACGTAGCAGTCGGGGTTGAGGCGCTTGATAGCGGTGGCTACAGCCGGGGCACGACCGTGGGCGGCTTCCTGGAAGTCGACGTCAAAATAATTGTATGCCATGACAGAGCATCCGACGGGGGAGACACCGACGGTCTTGTCTTGGATGCCGAGTTCCTCGATGACTTCGGCGATGATGCGATGAGCCGTACCGTGGCCGCAGCCGGGGCAGTAGTGCATAACGGCATCAGTCAGAACTTTCGATTTCTGATAAACCAAGTTCTCAGGTTTTACTATATCTAAATTTGCCATTGTATTCTTCTTTTGGTGAATTGTGAATGGTGAATGGTGAATGGTCTTGTCTATTCATTAATCACTAATCACTAATCACAATTTATTTTACGATTTTATTTTCAAGAGCCTCGAGAACCTCTTCAGGTGTGGGGATGATACCGCCAAAGCGACCGTAGTGCTCGATAGGAATCTTGCACTCGGCAGCCAGTTTGACATCCTCGATCATCTGACCGGCGCTCATCTCGACGCAAAGCATACCCTTCACACGGCTGGCCAGTTCGGCGACCTGCTTGGTGGGGAAGGGATAGAGGGTGATGGGACGGAGCAGACCGACCTTGAGGCCTTTTTCGCGTGCCAGCTGCATGGATTTCATGCAGATACGGGCAGAGGTACCGTAAGCGACAAAGATATAGTCGGCATCCTCGCAGCCGAGCATTTCGAAGCGGACATCCTCTTCCTTCATCTGGGCATACTTATTCTGGAGCTTCTGGTTGAAGACCTCCTGACGGGCGGAGTCGAGTTCGAGGGAAGTGATGATGTTGTGGGGACGGTTGGCAGGTTTTCCCCAAGTGCCCCAGGGAGCCTTGGCGCGACGCTCTTCCTCAGTCCAGCGCGGGACATAGTCGCGGGTGTAGCATTTCTCCATGCACTGTCCGATGGCGCCGTCGGTGAGAATCAGGACAGGGTTGCGATACTTGAATGCGATGTCCCAGGCATCGAAGACGAAGTCATACATTTCCTGGACCGACGAGGGAGCCATGACGTAGAGCTGATAGTCGCCGTGGCCGCCGCCTTTTGTGCTCTGGAAATAGTCGCTCTGTGCGGGCTGGATGGTGCCGAGGCCGGGGCCGCCACGCATGGCATTCATGACAACGCAGGGGATTTCTGCACCGGCGAGGTAGGTGAGACCCTCAGCCATCAGCGAAATTCCGGGAGAGGAAGAAGAAGTTGCAACCTTCTTGCCAGTGGCGGCGCCGCCGTAAACCATATTGATAGAAGCCAACTCGGATTCAGCCTGCAGGACGACCATGCCGGTGGTCTCCCAAGGTTTTTCGGCCATAAGAGTTTCCATAACTTCCGACTGCGGGGTAATGGGATAGCCGAAATAGCCATCCGTACCGCTGGCAATCATAGCGCGGGCAATAGCTTCGTTGCCCTTCATTAATTTCAGTTCTTTTGCCATTTTATTGTTCTTTTACTTGTTTAACATTTAACTTTGTAGACGGAAATCACGCCGTCCGGGCAGACGATTGCGCAAGAGGCGCAGCCAATGCAGTTGTCGTTGACGGTTTGGGTATAGTTGTAACCCTTGCCATTTACATTTTTCGATAGCTCGATACAGTGCATAGGGCATGCTTCGAGGCATACGCCACAGCCTTTGCAACGCTCGACATCGATTACAATTTGTCCTTTAAATGCCATAATATTAGTTTTATATGATTAATGTTTACTATAAAAAATCGCGAAGCAATCGGACTGCAAAGTTACATATTTATTTTTAATTGGTTCGCATTTTATAAAAAATATTTTGTGCTTGAAGAAAAGGGGGGAGATACACGACGATTATTAAAAAATCAAAAAAAAGAAATATTGTGCACACAAGCAGGACTAATAAACAAAAAAAATGTAATTTTGCACGATTAAAAAGGAAGAAAGAAAAACTAAAAAAACCTTATATCATGAAGAAATTCTTTTTGTTAAGCATGTTCGTCAGCATGGCGCTGACTGCCATCAACGCACAGGATGCCAAACCCGCCGAGCAACTCACCGACGGTCCGAAAATCACTTTCACCGAGCAGGAGCACAACTACGGCACACTGCAGAAAGGTGGCGACGGCAACTGCGAGTTCACCTTCACCAACGAGGGTAACGAGCCCCTGATTCTGAGTAACGTAAAGGCCAGCTGTGGCTGCACGGTGCCCACATGGACCAAAGAGCCCATCATGCCCGGCAAGACCGGCACCATCAAGGTGCGCTACAACACCAACAACATCGGTGCTTTCACCAAGACCATAACAGTGACCAGCAACGCCGTCGACTCGCCGAGACTCACTCTGAAAATCAGGGGCAAGGTGGAGCAGCCACAAATTGCACAATAAACAGCATACAACAATAATAACAGTACCATGCCACAGATATCACAGAAAGGCCAGGAACTGCCGCAGTCGGCAATCCGAAAACTCGTTCCATTCGCCGATGCCGCCAAGGAACGCGGCATCCATGTATATCACCTGAATATCGGCCAGCCCGACATTGAGACTCCCAAAGGTGCCCTGAAGGTGCTGTCGGAGAAAGCTCTTGAACTTCCCGAGACAAAGGGTGTGCTGGAGTACAGCCACTCCGCCGGCATCATGAGCTATCGCCGTGCACTGTGCAACTACTACCATCGCCACGGCATCGACGTGACGCCCAATCAGATAATCGTCACCACCGGCGGCAGCGAGGCTCTGCAGATGGCCTTCACCGTCTGTCTCAACCCCGGCGACGAAATCATCATCCCCGAGCCATACTACACCAACTACAACACTTTCGCCAAGCTCTGCGACGCCAAGATTGTCACCATCCCCAGCGACATCAAGACCGGCTTTGCACTGCCTCCGATTGAGGACTTTGAAAAGGCCATCACCCCTCGCACCAAGGCCATCATGATTTGCAACCCCAACAACCCGACGGGATATCTCTACACCCACGAGGAGCTGCTCAAGGTTGCCGGCCTTGTGAAGAAGTACGACCTCTACCTGTTTGCCGACGAGGTGTACCGCGAGTTCTGCTATGACGGCCACAAGCATTTCAGCGTCATGCAGCTGGAGGGTCTGGAGCGTAACACCATCCTCTTTGACTCCGTCTCGAAACGCTACAGTGCCTGCGGTGCACGCGTCGGATGCATGGTGACCCGCAACAGCGAGGTCTATGCCATCGCCATGCGCCTGGCTCAGGCCCGACTCTCCCCTCCCTCGTTCGGTCAGATCTTCGGCGAAGCCGCCGTCAACACACCCCAGGAGTATTTCGACAAAGTCCAGGCCGAATATGTGGCACGACGCAACGTGGTAGTAGAAGGCATCAACAAGATTCCCGGATGCTTCTGTCCGATGCCCAAAGGTGCTTTCTACACCGTCATCGACCTGCCCATTGACGATAGCGACAAGTTCTGCCAATGGCTGCTCACCGACTTCCAGTACGAGGGTGCCACCGTCATGCTGGCTCCTGCCACAGGCTTCTATGTGGACCCCGAGCGCGGACGCCATCAGGCACGCATCACCTACTGCATCTGCATCGAAGACCTCAAGAAGGCCATGAAATGCCTCGAAGAGGCCCTGAAGGTTTATCCCGGAAGGACAAGATAAAAACAGACATTCACAATAGATGAAAAAAAAGACAACCACGTTCTGCGGTTGTCCTTTTTTGGTTTAAACACTCACCTCCAATTCCATGAGAACATGACACGAGAAGAAAAACGCCTAAGGGTTATACAGGCGCTCATCGCCCAACAGCAGCACATCGCCAACGTCGCCAAACAGGAGATGGACTCCGCCCAGCAGCAGAGCAACGACTACGGAGCCAACGTGGACCGCTACGACAGCTACCGCACCAAGATGATGCGAGCCCGCGACATGTACGCCAAACAGCTCTCCGCAGCCAATGCCAGCCTCAGGTTTCTAGACGAAGCCCTACGCATGAAACCTTTCGACAGAGCCGAGCATGGCGCTATCGTTGTCACCGACAAGCAACGCTTCTTCATGAGCATCGGCGCCGGCAAATTCGTTGTCAACGACAGCGAGTCGCCAACCGGAATGCAATACTACTTCGCCATCAGTGCCCAGACCCCCATCTATCTGGCCATAAAGGGGAAAAACATCGGCGACAGCTTTATTGTCAACGGGATAGCCCTAACTATAAAAGATATTTTCTAGAATGACTAGATTGTCTAGAGTTTCTAGACTGTCTAGAATATCTAGAAAATCCAGAAAATCTAGAAAATCTAGAAAATCCAGAAAAAAAACCATGAAAAGAATAATTTCTCTGGCGTTATTTCTCCTGCTCGTAGCCACCGGATGCAAGAAAAGTGAGACCAAGCCAGTCACAGCAAACACTACCTCAGGAGAAGATCCGTTTTTCGTCGACACCGCAACCTTTTTCGAGGTACGGCTCTATGCCCCAGGCGACTACGGCAGCGCCAATTGGCGAATCCCCGCCCTGCTATGCCTTGACGACGGAAGCCTGCTGGCAGTCTGCGACAAACGCAAATACAACGAGAGCGACCTGCCCGAGGACATCGACATCGTCGCCCGACGCAGCACCGACGGCGGACGCACATGGAGCGAACCCGTGACCATTGCAGAAGGCACAGGCCGCAAGCATGGTTTCGGCGACGCAGCCCTGGCGCAGTGCGAAAACGGAGACGTGGTGTGCGTATTCGTAGGAGGCAACGGACTCTTCGCATCATCGGAGGATGACCCCCAACGCAGTTATGTCTGCCGCAGCACCGACGGCGGACAGAGTTGGAGCATACCCACCGACATCACCTCGCAACTGTGGGGCAGCCAAGCCACCAATAGCGTATGCAGCAACTACCGCGCCTCTTTCTTCGGTTCCGGCAACGGCCTGCGCCTCACGCGCGGCAGCCACAAAGGACGCATAATGTTCGCAGCCGCCATGTGCCGTGAGGGAAGCAACACCCTCGACAATTTCATCGTCTACAGCGACGACAACGGCCAGACATGGCAAGTATCATTCCGCGCTTATAACGGCGGCGACGAAGCCAAACTGATGGAGCTCACCGACGGGCGGCTGCTGATAAGCGTCCGCCAGAACGGTGCACGAGGTTACAACATTTCCACCGACGGAGGAATACGATGGGGACAGCAGGGCAACTGGGAAGAGATGACCACCAATGCCTGCAATGGCGACATGCTGCGTGTGATGGCCACCGACCGCGGCGACAGCATCAACCTGCTGCTGCACAGCCTCCCCAACTCCATGCAGCGAGAGAACGTAAGCCTCTTCGCCAGCCGCGACGAGGGCGTGAGCTGGCAGCACCTGCAGACCCTCTTCGAAGGTCCCTCCATCTATTCATCCCTCACCCTGATGCCCAACCGCAGCGTCGGCGTTCTCATCGAGAAAAACCCCGACGGCCCCTGCGAGATATGGTTCCAGCAATGGCCCCTCCGTGAATTGATGAACAAATAAAACAGCCCTGTCAATAAACAGCACAACCGCACTGCCGCTGCCAGCAGCAATGGTGTCCTTCTCCTCAAAACTGCCAAACTGCCGAATGAAAAACTGCCAAACTGCCGAATGAAAAATCGCCAAACTGCCGAATGAAAAACCGCCAAATTGCCGAATGAAAAACTGCCAAATTGCCGAATGAAAAACTGCCAAATTGCCGAATGAAAATATATTTTTATTTGTAAATTAAAAATTTATCATATATTTGCAAATTGAAATATTAAGTTCGAAAAAAATGGAAGAAATTGACGCTTATAGACATAGAGTATCCGATAGAATTTTAAAGGAGCAATTGGAGGCCACTGGAGTGGTTTTGGTACAGGGACCCAAGTGGTGCGGGAAAACAACCACCGCCATCCATTCGGCAGGGAGTGTACTCTATATGGACGATCCACGACAGGTTGCAAACAATTTGTCGCTCGCCGAGAATGACCCTCTACAACTCTTCGAAGGTCTGAAGCCCAAGGTCATTGACGAATGGCAGATAGCCCCGAAATTGTGGGATGCTGCCCGTTTCTATGTTGACAAGCACAGTATGGTTGGGGCTCTTATTTTCACCGGTTCTGCCGTGCCGGCCGACATGAGCCTGGTGACACATACGGGTACTGGCCGTTTTGCATGGCTCACAATGCGTCCAATGTCACTATGGGAATCAGGCGAGTCGAATGGCCGAATGTCATTGCTTTCGCTGTTTGCCGGCAAAGCCGACAATGTTGTCAGCAACGATATGACACTCGAAAGGATGGCCTATCTGGTTTGCCGCGGTGGTTGGCCCGGCACCCTTCGCCTTGGTGAAAGCACCGCTCTGCGTCAGGCACGCAACTATGTTGATGCTGTTTGCAGCAGCGACATCAGCCGTGTGGACAACGTGGAGCGAAATCCCGATTTGGCACGACGCATCATGCATTCATACGCACGCCATCAGGGAGGTCAGGTACCTCTTGGCACCATCGCAGCCGACATTCTCGGAGGCAAGGGTGAGTCCGTGAGCAATGACACCATAGCGTCGTACATAACAGCACTGCGCAAGATCTTTGTCGTAGAGGATATGCCGGCATGGAATCCCAACCTGCGATCAAAGACCGCCATACGCACAAGCGACACCCGCTATTTCGTCGATCCCTCCATTGCCGCGGCCGCAATGGGCATAGGGCCAAAAGACCTGATGAACGACCTGAGCACCTTCGGACTACTGTTCGAGGTGCTCGCCATCCGCGACCTTCGCGTCTATGCCGAGGCACTCGACGGGCATGTGCGCCACTACCGCGACCGCAACGGGCTGGAGTGCGATGCCGTCATTCATTTGAGAAATGGTTCATACGGACTTGTGGAAATCAAGATTGGCGGCGAGACCCTCATCGAAGAAGGAGCAAAGACACTGAAAAAACTGGCTTCGAAGATTGACACCGACAAAATGGGAGAGCCCTCTTTCCTGATGATCCTTACAGCTCACGGCAGCTATGCGTTCCGCCGCAGCGACGGCATTTGGATTGTTCCTATAGGGAGTCTCAAAGACTGACAGAGACCCTCTCTGGGCTTTAACACAGAATCCTTGGCAACGAATTCGGGCTGGCAAAAGAGCACTCTCTTGCCAGCCCGAAAAAACAATTCAGAGTTACGTTTCCCATTTCATCACACAAACTCGACCATTGTTCTGTGTGCAATGGGAAGGTCGACAGTCGACATTCCTATTTGAGGATGACCGTGGCGCGACGGTTCTTGGCGCGGTTGGCGTCGCTGTCGTTGGGTACGATAGGTTGCTCCATGCCACGGCTCTTGGTCTCGATGTTGGCTGCGGGAGCGCCAAGACTTACCATGTATTTCTTCAGGGCGTCAGCACGCTTCTGACCATACTTTATGTTGACGGCAGCGGTGCCTTTGTTGTCGGTATGGCCTGTGATTTCAGCCTTGAGGTTGTCGTCGGCCATCATCGAGGCGCAGAGGGTGCGGATGATAGCATCGGTCTTCTCGTCGAACTTGGGCGTGGTGCCGGCGGTTTCGAAGTAGACAGTAGCGTTGATGTCGTCGAGTTTCTTCTGCATCTCCTGGCGCGAGACCGGCTTGGCGGGCATGAAAGCCTGTGCGGCGGCAATACTGTCAAGGCGAGCCTGGACGCGGGCGGCACGCTCACGTTCTTCCTGCTCGGCCTTGGCGCGAACGTCAGCCTCGGCCTTGGCCTTGATGGCGCGGGCATCGGCTTCAGCCTTCTCCTTGATGGCGTGGGCTTCGGCCTCGGCTTTTTCCTTGGCGGCACGGGCATCGGCCTCGGCCTTCTCGCGTGCGAGGCGGGCAGCCTCGGCATCTGCTTTGGCACGAGCTTCGGCTTCAGCCTTTGCACGAGCCTCGGCTTCAGCCTTCTCACGCGCCAAGCGTGCAGCCTCAGCCTCGGCAAGAGCCTTGGCTTTCTTCTCGCCACCGTTCCATCCGAGGTCAATGCCGACCTTGATGCCTATGCGGAGCAGGTGGAGAGCATCTATGCGGTTAGACCCCACAGTGCCGATATAGTCATGCTGGTTGGGGTCAGCGGAATTGATGAGCAACAAGGGGTCGGTACCCTTTTCATCGAGCATGCTGGACACACCGTAGCCGCAGTACAGTCCCATGTAAAGACCCCAACGGTTCTTCAAAGCCTTGCGGAATCCCAAGTCGGCGATGACACTGACACCCAGCTTGAGATTCTCGATGTCCTTTTCCTGGTTGGCCTCGTATGTGCCGAAGCCATGCGAGGGGATGTTGGTGACAGGGTAGCCCAGCGAATGGAAGTAACCCGAGGTGGTATAGGTACCCTCGTCCGTCTTCAGCTTGCCACTCAAAGGCAGGTCGAACGAGGCGCCAAGTCCGGCAATGAAAGTCCATGTGTCGCAAGCAGGCTTACGCCAGAAAAATTCCACGGGGATGCTCAATCTCGTGACATTCTGGCGTTCACGCCACCCGTTGAACTGGGTGTTGAGATCATATTTTGCATTGGTGTTGTCAGGATGGGTAAGCCCCGTTGTGGTCTCGGTAAAGTTGTAGACGACCTTGGAATTGGAGAGACCATAGTACGCACCGAACCCCATGCCGAAATGCTCGCCGAAGAAATGAGTGTAGTGCAGCCCGGCGTCACAGCCAAGCCCAATCTTATAGTCGCCATCCTTGGGGCTGTAGGTCAAGGTGTTGATACCGCCGCCCAGGTTGAGACCGACGAAGTTCCTATAGTCTGTCCGCTGTGCCATGACCGTGACAGTCAATGCAACAGCCGCTAATAATGTCGATATACGTTTCATGATATGCTGTTTTTCTGGACATTTACTTTTTAATAACTCTTGTCACATTGCCGTCGACAGACACGATGTATGTGCCCTGCTGGAGCGCCGAAATTTTTCACAATTTTTTTTTAATTACACATTCAACACTCGAAGAGAAACCTCTTTGATCGAAGAACTACTACACAGTCAGACGAAGACCTCTGACGGACAAAAATCACTAAAAATAGTGATTTCACAGTCTGTCGTATGTTAGTACCTTTGCAAGCGGTTAGAAATACCATTCATGTATGTTACTCTCTGAATTACAGACCGGTGAGAAAGCCATAGTCACCCGCGTTTCCGGTCACGGAGCTTTTCGCAAGCGCATCATCGAGATGGGCTTCATCAAAGGCGTCACCGTCGAGGCCATCCTCAATGCCCCACTGAAAGACCCAATCAAGTACCGTATCATGAACTTCGAGGTGTCGCTACGCCGCAGCGACGCCAAGAAAGTCGAGATTGTCGGCGAAAAAGAGGCCGAACGCGAAATCGTGAACCACGATGACTACCGCCCCATCGACGCACCCGATTGCGACGCCATGCACCATATCGCCGCCGAACGCGCCAAGACCATCAACGTTGCCCTGGTCGGCAACCCCAACTGCGGCAAGACCAGCATCTTCAACATCGCCGCCAACGCCCACGAACGCGTAGGCAACTACAGCGGCGTGACGGTGGATGAGAAAGTAGGCACATTCGAACATAACGGCTACACTTTCAACCTTGTGGACCTGCCAGGCACCTACTCGCTCAGTGCCTACTCGCCCGAGGAGCTGTACGTCCGCAAACACATCATTGAGAAGAACCCCGACATCATCCTCAACGTGGTGGACGGCAGCAACCTGCAGCGCAACCTCTACCTGACCACACAGCTCATCGACATGGACATCACCATGGTGATGGCTCTGAATATGTACGACGAGTTGAAACGCAGCGGCGACCAGCTCGACATCGAGCAGCTCTCCACCCTGCTGGGCATGCCTATAGTGCCCACCACCGGACGCTCGGGCGACGGCATAGACCGGCTGTTCGACAAGATAATAGAGGTCTTCGAAGGCCGCGACACCAAGACCAGGCACATCCATGTGAACCACGGCAAAGAACTCGGCGACTGCATATCACGCCTTCGCACCGAACTCTATGAGCATGGATTCAGCGACACGCTCTCGACACGCTTCTTGGCAATCAAACTTTTGGAGAACGACCATCAGCTAGAGGACTATGTCAGTCAGCGTGACCCCGACGGCAGCGTGCTGAAAATGCGCGACCAGATTGCCGAAGAATACAAGAAGAACAGCGGTCGCCGCTTTGTCGACAACACAGGTGACAACGGCCACAAGGTGGATGTGGAGACCGAACACCAGGACATCGAGAGCGCCATCACCGACGCCAAGTATGCCTTCGTTCGCGGCGCACTGGCCGAATGCTACCAGAAGAACGAGAAGAGCACGCTCCATGCCCTCACCGACAAAATCGACGCCGTGGTGACGCACCGCTGGCTGGGCTACCCCATGTTCCTCATCATCATGTTCATCACCTTCTTCTGCACCTTCGCCGTAGGACAGTACCCCATGGACTGGCTCGAAGCCCTCTTCGACTGGCTCGGCGACCTGGTGGGCAGTGCCATGAGTGACGGCCCGCTGAAAAGTCTCCTCTGCGACGGCATCATCGCCGGCGTGGGAAGCGTGCTGGTGTTCCTACCCAACATCCTGATTCTCTACCTCTTCATCTCGTTCATGGAAGATAGCGGCTACATGGCTCGCACCGCCTTCATCATGGACAAGCTGATGCACCGCATGGGTCTTCACGGCAAGAGCTTCATCCCTATGATAATGGGCTTCGGCTGTAATGTGCCGGCCATCATGGCCACACGCACCATCGAGGACCGCAAGAGCCGCCTTCTGACTATGCTGGTCATCCCCATGATGAGCTGCTCGGCACGCATCCCCGTATACGTCATCCTGGTGAGTGCCTTTTTCAGCAAATGGGCCGCTTTCGTACTCACGGGACTCTACCTGCTGGGCATGGTGATGGCGGTGCTGATGGCCAAGCTCTTCAGCCGCTTCTTCGTCAAGGGCGACAGCCTGCCTTTCGTCATGGAGCTCCCCCCCTACCGCATGCCTACCGCCAAGGCCGTGCTACGCCACACCTGGGAGAAAGGCAAGGAATACCTCAAGAAGATGGGAACCATCATCCTCGCAGCCAGCATCATAGTATGGGCATTGAGCTATTTCCCCACCAACAGCGACCGTCGCCTACAGGCCGAGAACAGCTACATGGCCAAGATAGGCAAGACCATCGAACCTGTCATGCACCCCTGCGGTTTCGACTGGCGGCAGAGCGTGTCGCTCCTCGCCGGCGTGGGAGCCAAAGAGGTGGTAGCGTCGACCATGGCAGTGGTCTACGCCACCAGCAGCGACGAGGCCGAGCTGCTTGAAGAAGACTTCGAGAGCGAAGAGGGCGAAAGCCGCATCAGCGAGCTGATACGCAACAATATGACCCCTCTCTCCGCCGCCTCGATGCTGCTCTTCATCCTGCTCTACATGCCCTGCATCAGCACCATCGTGGCCATCAAGAACGAGAGCGGCAAGTGGAAGTGGGCCCTGTTCACCATGGTCTACACCATCGGCCTGGCATGGATTATTTCAACACTCTTTTTCCAGATAGGATCGCTACTGCTATGATTCAGACCATCATTGTGATACTCATACTCCTCGCCACCCTCTTCTTCGTCATGCGATGGATTGTGCGGCAAGTGAAAGGTAACAAAGGGAACTGTAGCTGCGGATGCGGATGCACCCACTGCCCTCATAATTGCATCGATACGAGAAAAACGGGTAGAACTCCCTTGCAATAATCGGGAGAACCTTTATTGTGCTACGAAAACTGTCGAGGAAAAAGCGATTACATTTTATCGATTTCACCTAATGTGAGGCCCGTGATTCTCCCAATCACTTCAGTCGGCATACCATCATTTTTCATCTTTCTGGCGATTTCTATCTGTGCCGCTTTCTTTCCTTGCTCCAAGCCTTGCTCCAAGCCCTGTTCCAAGCCTTGCTTGATTCCTTTCTCCATGCCTTCCTCGATTCCGTCAAGCCTTGA
>JAFSKP010000149.1 GCA_017448905.1 Bacteroidales bacterium
CCATGATGAACTATTACCTGCCCCTCAAGGGCATCGCCGCGATGCACTGCTCCGCCAACACGGACATGAACGGCGAGAACACTGCCATCTTCTTCGGCCTCTCCGGCACCGGCAAGACCACCCTGTCCACCGATCCCAAGAGACTGCTGATCGGCGACGACGAGCACGGCTGGGACGATGAGGGCGTGTTCAACTACGAGGGCGGCTGCTACGCAAAGGTCATCAACCTCGACAAGGAATCGGAACCCGACATCTACAATGCCATCAAGCGTAATGCACTGCTGGAAAATGTCACTGTTGATGCCGCCGGCAAGATTGACTTCAAGGACAAGAGCGTCACCGAGAACACACGCGTAAGCTATCCCATCGACCATATCGAGAAGATAGTGCAGCCGGTACACGGCAAGAGTGCGGGTCCCGCTGCCGAGAATGTTATCTTCCTCTCGGCCGATGCTTTTGGTGTGCTACCTCCCGTCTCCATCCTCACTCCCGACCAGTGCAAGTACTACTTCCTCAGCGGCTTCACTGCCAAACTGGCCGGTACCGAGCGTGGCATCACTGAGCCCACGCCCACCTTCAGTGCCTGCTTCGGCCAGGCCTTTCTCGAGCTGCATCCCACCAAGTATGCCGAGGAACTGGTGAAACGCATGGAGAAGAGTGGTGCCAAGGCCTACCTGGTCAACACAGGCTGGAACGGCACAGGCAAGCGTATCAGCATCAAGGATACCCGTGGTATCATCGACGCGATCCTTGACGGCAGTATCGACAAGGCTCAGACCAAGATGGTTCCCCATTTCAATTTCGAGGTGCCCACGGCACTGCCCGGTGTAGACCCGAAGATTCTCGACCCGCGCGACACCTACGCTGATGCCGCCCAGTGGGAGGAGAAAGCCAAGGACCTCTCGAAGCGTTTCATCGACAACTTCCACAAGTTCACCTACAACGAAGCCGGCAAGGCTCTCATCCCCGCCGGTCCGCAACTCTGACACGACATCCCATTACAAAATGGATAAAAAAGACATCCGCCCCGTAAGGGACGGATGTTTTTTTACTAACGCATTCAAGCATTCAAGCAATCAAGCATTCAAGCAATCAAGCAATCAAGCAATCAAGCATCATTTGCTTATCCCGGTGATGATTATTTCCACCTTGGTGTCCTTGAAGACCTGGTGTTTGTTGAGGGCCGCTGCCGCCGAGCGTTTGATTTCGTTCTGGGTCATGCCGGAGATGGTAATCTTGTCGGCGTCGAGGCCGTGGGCCACGAAGAATTCCTTGACGCTCTGGGCGCGTGCGATGGAGACTTTCTGCTCGGCCTCGATGTCGATGGCATACGACTGTACGTAGCCCTTGATCTGGAAAGTGAGGTCGGGGTGGCCTTTGAACATCTGTATGTAGTTGAGGAGCGATGTGTCGGACTCGGGGAGCAGCTTGGCATCGTCGTCGAAGTAGATGTCGGCGATGCGGAAAACAGTGCCTTTGACGGTCTTGTTGAGGTTGAAGCGCATCAAGGTGTCGTCCTTGAAGATGTTGGAGTTGAACTCTTTGAAGATGGTAAAGTAGCCGTCTTTCTTGGCGTAGAGCGAGTAGCTGAAACCAGGTACGAACTTGATTTTGCCGCCGCGGAAGGAGCTGTTCTTCACTATGGGACGGTTGCCGGTGTTTTTTTCCTGGATGAGGAGGTCGACATCGACGTTGCGTTTGAGTGTGGGGTCGTAGAAGACGACAAGAGGTTCGAACGACTCGACCTGGATGGAGACTTTGATGGTGTGGCCCATGCCGTCGGAATTGTGGTTGTCGAGGACGATGTAGTAGGTCTCGCCCTTGCGGACGGCGATAGATTTGAGGAATTCCTCATCCTCGTTGGGTGCAATGAAGAAGCGTTTCCCGTCGTGACGCATGCCCATGGTGGGTTGTGTCATGCGTTTGCTGCGGGGTTTGTCCTTGACGTTGCCTTTCTTGTCGCGAGGAGTTGCGGCGGCAATGCCGGTGGTGTCCTTGCGTGAGAGACTGGCGGCGAGGGGTTTTATTTTGTTCTGGATGAGGTGGTTGCTGAAGTACACATCGGTATAGCGGTAGACCATGAAGTCGTAGTCGTCCCATTCGTTGTTGGGGGTGATGCTGATTTCGAGGTTGCCGGAGTAGGGGGCGGTGAACTTGTACCACACCGAGTTGTGTTCGCATTCGAAAGCGTTGGGGTTGTTCTTGTCGCGCATCACCTCCATGAGGCGTCCTGCATCCTTGGGTGCAGAGGTAGGGCCGTAGGCAACGTCGGGGTTGAGTTCGATGGCGAAGAGGCAGTCGTTGCTGTTGGCAGGGAGTTGTACGTATTCCGGCTCGACCTTGGTGGGTTTATTGGGCTGTTTGCCTTTGTTTTTTCCTTTGTTCTGAGCGTTGGCGTCGCCAAAGCAACAGACCATGGCTACAATGACCAATGAGAGGACTATTTTTTTCATGATTGTTTTTGTTTTTTTCAGGGTGACAAATGCACAGTTACGTCTTTGCAAAAGTAATATGTTTTTTTGATTTATTATAGGAAATCCAAATATAAAAATAATGCTGCGCATATAAAACGTTGATATTTTGCTGTTTGTTTTATTGCTTTTGCCGTTGTTGTCCGGCATGGTTGAAAACAAAAAGATAAAAAAAAGGCTCTTTATTTTTAGAAATCTTTTTTTTATGTAAATTTGCAGAAACATATTTTCAAGAACAAATAACATAATAAGCTATGGTAGTAGAAGTTAATGACCAGAATTTTGCAGAAATCAAGCAGTCAAACCTTCCTGTTCTGCTTGACATTGGAGCCACCTGGTGCGGGCCTTGCAAGGCACTTGCCCCGATAGTGGAGGAGATTGCCGCCGATTTTGAAGGCCGTGCGCTGGTGTGCAAGGTCGATGTCGATGAGGCACCCGGTATTGCCTCCGAGTTTCGCGTCCGCAATGTGCCCACCGTCCTCTTCCTCAAGGGTGGCGCCGCAGTCGACAAGTCCGTCGGCCTTGTCGCCAAGGCCACGCTTGTGGATAAGCTCAATGCCATCATGTAAGAGCAGTGTTTCAA
>JAFSKP010000150.1 GCA_017448905.1 Bacteroidales bacterium
CTGTTCACTAAATCAGGCCGCGGTTGCGTTTGAGAGGCTCGACGCTGGGCTGCTTGCCACGGAAGTCGATGTACATCTTCATGGGGTCGATAGTGTTGCCGTGCGACAGGAGGAAGCGGAACTTCTTGGCCAGCTCGGGATTGTAGAGGTCGCCGCTCTCGCGGAAAGCTTCGAAGGCGTCGGCATCGAGGATGGCTGTCCAGGTGTAGCTGTAGTAGCCTGCCGAGTATCCGCCGCTGAAGATGTGCTGGAAATAGGGGCTCTTGTAACGGCTTATAATTTCAGGAATCAGGCCGATGCGAGCCATGGACTGGTCCTCGAAGTCGGGCAGGACAATCTTGATGGGCGATGTGATGCTATGGTAGTCCATGTCGAGCAGGGAGGCTGCGAGGAGTTCGGTGTTGATGAAGCCCTGACCATAGGTTGCGGCAGCCGAGATTTTGGCGATGAGACTGTCGGGGATGGACTCTCCTGTCTTGTAGTGGCGGGCGTACTCCTTCATGACCTGCGGGTGGCGACACCAGTTCTCCATGACCTGGCTGGGCATCTCGACGAAGTCGCGCGGCACGTTGGTGCCGCTGATGGAACGGTAGTGGCACTGGCTGAGGATGCCGTGGAGACAATGGCCGAACTCATGGAAGAGGGTCTCCGACTGGTCGAAGTTCAGCAGCGACGGTTTGTCGGCGGTAGGCTTGGTGAAGTTGCAGACCATCTGGATGATGGGGATGACGTTGTTGCCGTCGCGGTCGACATATTGCTCACGGAAGTTGGTCATCCATGCGCCGCTGCGTTTGCTTTCGCGCGGGAAGAAGTCCATATAGAGGATAGCGATGACCTTGTCGCCATCGAGGACTTCATACGAGACAGCCTCAGGATGGTATTTGGGCAGTGTGTCGTTGACGCGGAAGGTGATGCCATAGAGTTTGTTGGCGACAGTGAAAGCACCTTCACGGACGTTGTCGAGCGAGAAATAGGGACGGATAAGGTCCTCATTGAGGCTGTAGCGTTCGGCGCGAAGCTTCTCGCAGTAGTAGCGCCAGTCCCAGGGTTGTAGTGTTGAGTTGTTGAGTTGTTGATTTGTTGAGTTTTTGAGGTCGGCGGTGAGCATTTTCTGGTATTCGTCGCGCTCCTGCTTGGCCTTTTTGAGTGCGGGAGTCCAAATGTCCATCAGGCATTTGTAGACTGCCTCGGGGGTTTTGGCCAGACAGTCGTCGAGGGTGTAGGCGGCATGGCTCTCGAAACCGAGTATCTGTGCACGTTCCAGACGCAGGTTGACGATGCTGTCGATAATCACGCTGTTGTCGTACTTGCCCGAGGAGCAACGGGTGGAATAGGCTTCCCACATCTGGCGGCGCAAGTCGCGGTCGGTGCAAGACTGCATGAAGGGTTCCCAGCTGGGGATATGGAGAGTGAAGACGGCGTTGCCGTCGCTGCCGGCCTCGAAGGCGGCGGCAAGCTGGTCGTCGCTGAGACCCAGCGTGCGGACCTTGTCGGCATCGAGCTGCAGCTTGTATTCGTTGGTGGCGGCGAGCACGTTGTTGCCGAAACGGAGCGTCAGCGATGCAAGGAGGCTGTTGATCTCACGGAAACGTGCCTGTTTGTCGACAGGGACGTTGGCACCGTTGCGGACAAAGTTCTTGTAGGTCTCTTCAAGCAGGCGGAGCTGCTCACCGTCGAGGCCGAGCTGCTGGCGCTGGTCGTAGACGGCCTTGACGCGTGCGAAGAGCTTTTCGTTGAGCATGATGTCGTCGCTGTGGGCGGCAACCTTAGGTGTCACCTCCTCGGCAATGGATTCCATCTCGTCGTTGTTGAGGCACTCGGCGAGGTTAAAGAATACCGCCGAGACATCGTTGAGAAGCGCGCCACTGTACTCGAAGGCCTCAATGGTATTCCCGAATGTCGGGGCTTCCTGGTTGTTGACGATGTCGTCGATTTCGGCTTTCTGCCGTTTCATTCCCTCCTCAAAGGCGGGCAGATAATGCTCAGGTTTGATTTTTTCGAAGTCGGGGATGTCGTAAGGGGTGTTCCATTCACCCAGGAAAGGATTATCCATTTGTTTGTTGTTTTTGCATGCCGTGGCCAGCAGGAGTGTGGCGCAGGCGAAGAGAATGGTTGTTTTGTTCATATTTCATTCGTTGATATTTTCGATAGCCTTGATTACTTGTTCGAACGAGCTGGCGGAAAGCTTCTTGGCGATGATTTTCTTTTCACGGTCTAGAAGGTAGATCTGTGGGGTGGTGACGACATCGTACACCTCATGCCAGTCGATGTTAGCCTCACCGCCGTCGAGGTTGAGCCAGTCGAGATGGTGCTGACGAATGAATTCATACCACTTGGGGCGCGTATGCTCGTCGGGCTCGCTGAGGATTGCGAACGCGCCTATATCGCAGCGGTCGCGGTAGAGAAGGTATTTCTCGTAGAGTTCAGGAATCATGGTCTTGCAGTGTCCACAGGTGGGCGACCAGAAGACGAGGAGCGTATACTTGTTAGGCAGATTGTGCATGCTGTGGAAAACGCCGGCAGAGTCTTTCAGAATCAGTTCCGGAGCCACCTTGCCGATGAGCAGGTTGTCCCAAACGTTGGCTCGTTTCACGTTTTCATCAACCGTAGAGGGCGACATCCAGTCGCAGAGGCCCGGTTCGATGTACCTGTGGACAAGGTGGACATAGACGGCATCATAGCTCATGACGTTGCTCTGCAGGTACTTTTCTGCAATAGTGTGGACGAGGTAGCGGAAGTTTTCCTTTGAAGGGCGCGACCTGTCGATGAGGGTGTCGACGTACTTGATGATGGTCTCTGGAGGGGCATTGCGGAGCCCCTGGTCGAGGTAGGCCTCGAGCCGTTTGTGGAATATCATGTCGGGCGTGCGGATGAGAGCGTCGTCGTCGAGGCGGCTATTGTCGAAATAGTGTTCCATGAAGTATTCCCAGCGCTGCCGTTCGGTGAGGCGGTTGCTGTCGGCATCGAAGAGCGGCACCTGGGGGTCGCGTGTGGCGTTCATCAGCAGAGCCAGCAGGCTGTTGGGGTTCTGTGCGATGAGTGTTTCCCTGATGCTGTCCATCTGCAGAAGCTTTTCTCTCTTATAGTTGACGAAAGCGACACTGTCGGTCATCGCCAACTGCGCCGAGTCGATAGCCTTGTAGGTCTTGCGGTTCAACTGGTGGTAGCCGAAGAGCAGCTCGTTCTCTTTCGAGCCCTTGACTCTCATATTCGACTGCCATCCCGGCTCCTCGGTGTCGAAATGGAATTCAAGCTTCTCCTCGTGATAGACTGCAAACTCCACGTAGTTGCCCGACGGCGAGCAGAAGAAGTAGAGACCCGGCTTTAGTACACGGTCTTTCTTTTCGAAGACGAACATGCCTTTGGGAGACAGGCGCGCGGTGTCGAAAGCGTAGGTGCCGCCGGCATAGTAGTTGCCGAGATACATCACACTGTCCTGGCACCCGTAGATGAAGAGCGTGAAGCGGTAGCCTTTGTAAGGTTCTTTTTTCTTTTTGGCCTCTGCGGTTCCGGCAAGCAGCAAGAGGGATAGGAATAATGCTAAAAGGGGCTTGAATAACTTCATAAGTAAAGTTTTCAGTTTACGGTTTACGGTTTACGGTTTACAGTTTACAGTTTACGGTTTACGGTTTACAGTTTACGGTTTACGGTTTACAGTTTACGGTTTACAGTTTACGGTTTACAGTTTACGGTTTACAGTTTACAGTTTACGGTTTACGGTTTACGGTTTACAGTTTACAGTTTACAGTTTACAGTTTACGGTTTACGGTTTACGGTTTACGGTTTAAGGTTTACGGTTTACAGTTTACGGTTTACAGTTTACAGTTTACGGTTTACGGTTTACAGTTTACGGTTTACAGTTTACGGTTTACGGTTTATGGTTTACGGTTTAAAGTTTAGGGAATATCTCATGCTTATTATCAGCAAAGTAGCCACAATTATTACCACAACATTATTAACTTTACTAAATGTGTTTTTCCTTATAGTGCGTTCCTGATGGCGGAAAAGTTGGAATGATGCGAGAGAAACGAGTTTTTTTATGGTTTATTGTGACACGAGGGTTCAATTCGCTCGATGAGAAAACTGACCGGACGGAAGCCGTCATTGCAGCTGATCATGGCGCTGTAGGGGTTTTTCATCCAGCCGTCATAGAAGTCGCCTTCGCCGCGGCTCAAAGCCTCGACGAACAGGTGCATGCTTTCCCAGGCGCTTTCGCACATCCCAACGGGCTTGACACCGCACTCCGACAGCCATTGCTGTCCCTCGTCAATGTCGCAAGCATGGGAGATGGGGTTCTCGTACCGCGACTGCAGGTCGCTGTAGTCGGCCTTGCGTATAGCCGTGATTCTCACGTCGAAGTGGCTCATAGACGGTTTTCAACAACACGCCAGTCGACATACTGCCAGAGAGCGGCAAGTTGGTCGGCACGGCGATTCTGGAAGTCGAGATAGTAAGCGTGTTCCCAGACATCGAAAGTGAGCAGCGGACAGAGACCCATGGTGACCGGGTTCTCGGCGTTGCGGTGCTGGGTGACAACCAATTTCCCTTGCGCGTCGGACGAGAGCCAAACCCATCCGCTGCCAAAGAGAGAGACACCTTTCTGCTCGAACTCCTTTTCGAAAGCTTCGAGGGAGCCGAAGTCCCTTGCGAGCATCTGTTCAAACTCAGGGCTTATGGGCGAAGGCGTGACTGAGAACTGTTCGAAATACATGGCATGGTTCAGCACCTGGCCGGCGTTATTGAAGAGCGCGCCCTCGGATTTCCTGACAATGTCGGCAAGGCCAAGGCCTTCCATACCACTTCCTGGTAACATCCTGTTGAGATTGTCGATATACGCCTTGAAGTGTTTGCCGTGGTGAAACGAGATGGTTTCGGCGCTGATTGCAGTGCCCAATTCCTGATAAGAGAGCTCCGGAAGGGAGAATTGGCCGTTGTCTGGCAGATAGTTATTCATTATTACGAAAAGTTAAAAAAACTCTGCAAAAGTACACATTATTATTAAAATGGGCAAACTTTTTTGAAGGACAGAAGACACCACTGTTTCAAGCCGGTGCATCACGAGAGCAAAATAAAGCTGGGGGGAAAAGGTTTTGTCATGCGGATTGAAATGTACAAGACTGTCTTTTTCAATGTCTCCCCCAAAAAGTCCATTTCTCTACCTCAATCCCAAAGGCGTTAGCTTTTTCTTGTTTTTGTGTTTTACAACCGATAAAAAAAGAGTTATGGAAAAAGCTTAAAATCAGAAATAAAGAAAAAAACAATTACACATATCATCCTGATTGTCAATAAGGTGCTTACAAAAAAACAGTGTTTGTGGAGTTTTTTTTTTCATTTTTTTCCCCTTTTTCTTTCCCATTTATTTTTTTTGTGTACTTTTGCATTCTAAAACAAGTGAAAAACATATAGAAAAACAATAAACAAAAAAACAGAAGTATTATGACTAAAGCTGAAATCGTAGCTTCAATCTCCGACAAGACCGGAATTGAGAAAGTAGCCGTACTGGCAGTTGTTGAAGAATTCATGACCACCGTTAAGGATGCCATGATTGGTGGCGAAAATGTTTACTTGAGAGGCTTCGGTAGCTTCATCATCAAACGTCGTGCAGAGAAGACCGGACGCAACATCAGCAAGAACACCTCCGTTATCGTTCCTGCCCACAACATCCCCGCTTTTAAGCCTGCCAAGACTTTCCTCAATGAAGTGAAAGACAACGTAAAATAAGTCTTTTTACGCCTATCTGACAATAAGGTCGGGAAAACACATTCCCGACCTTATTATTTTCATACAACAATAATTCCTGCGATGCGGCGTTAAGAAAACATGAATACATCTCTACTGAAAAAAACAATTTGTCTCATTATTATGGTCGCCGCAATAGCCGGTGGCGCTTGGGCACAAAACAAGCAAAACAAAAAATCGCGCAGCAAGAAAGCCACAGCAACCCACATCCGTACCCAGATGCCCGACACTGCCGGCATGGCCGCCGCCAACATCTGGGCCGACCAGAAGATGAAACACCTATCCATCGAGGAGAAGGTCGGCCAGCTCATGTTTGTCCGCGTGCCGCTGACCATGACAAAGAAACAGCAGCGCGAGTTCGAACGCAACTTCACCAAGCACAAAGTCGGCGGCATCTGTTTCTTCAAGGGCACCGCCGCCACACAGCTGGAACGTACCCGCCGCTACCAGAAGCTCAGTCCCCTCCCACTCATGGTCACCATCGACGGTGAATGGGGTCTCGGCATGCGCCTCACCGACTGCTACTCATTCCCCCGTCAGATGCTCATGGGCGCCCTCTCGCCTGCCAACGACACCCTCATCGAACACTTCGGGCTGGAAGTGGGCCGCCAGTGCCGCAAGATGGGCATCCACGTCAACTTCGCACCCGTATGCGACATCAACAGCAACCCCCTCAACCCCGTCATCGGCTCCCGCTCCTTCGGCGAGAACAAGGTGCGCGTGGCCCGCAAGTCGGACATCTATGCACGCGCCATGCAGCGGATGGGGGTCATCGCCGTGGGCAAGCACTTCCCCGGACATGGCGACACCGATGCCGACAGCCACCTCGAGCTACCCACCATCAACCATAGCCGCCCCTACATCGACAGCGTCGACCTCTTCCCCTTCCGCCGTCTCGTGCGCAGCGGCATACGCGGCATGATGATTGCGCACCTGCAGGTCAACGCACTCGACAGCCGCACGAACATGCCGTCATCTCTCTCTGAGAACATTGTCACACCACTGCTGCGCAACGACATGCAGTTCGACGGCCTTATCTTCACCGACGGCATCGACATGAAAGCCGTGTCGAAGAACTACAAGGATGGCGAGAGTGCCATACGAGCCATACGAGCAGGCAACGACATCATACTGCTCCCCATCAACGTGGAGAAGACCATCAATGCCGTCAGCACCGAGGCACGCCGCGACCCCGAGTTTGCACGCATGGTCGAAGACCGCTGCCACCGCATCCTGCGCGAGAAATACCGCTGCGGACTCCACGAGATGAACCTCTCCAAGCTCTCGACTCCGAATGGCGACGACAACAGGCGCTGCTCCGCCATCACCCTACAGATGGCCCAACGGGCTCTCACCCTGGTCCATGACGACGGCGACGCACTCCCCCTCACCCACACCGACAAAGCAGTATTCATTGCCTTGGGCAACAGCGACACCGCCACAAAAAGCCTCAACGACCCCCTTCGCAAGAAAATCTCCGACGCCGGCCATGTGGTTATCTCGCTCTTCGGCAACCTCAGTTCTTCCAACAACTACGGCGTTTCGAAAGACAACATCGCACTCATCAACAGCATCACCGCCATGCCCGACGTCAAGTCGGTGCTGGTAATCTATGGCTCGCCCTACATCCTGGAGTCGTTCCCCGCCACGAGTGCCACCCTCCCCACTGCCATCATCATGGCATACCAGAACCTGCCCGAGGTGTGCGATGCCGTTCCTCCAGCCCTGCGAGGCGAAACCTTGCTCGAAGGCATTCTGCCGGTCTCTACAGGCGGCTACCGCGAAGGCACCTCGCTCCGTCCGCGTCAGCTTCCCAAGAGCACACCCTACGACCGCCTCCGCCACGCCGGCATGGACGAGAACTGTTTCCGACGCATCGACTCCATTGCCTTGAACGGCATCGCCCAAAAGGCCTATCCCGGCTGCCAAATCCTCGTCGCCAAGGACGGCAGGGTGGTCTACAACCGCTGCTACGGTCGCCAGACATACGATGCAGTCGCAACGCCCATGGACACCAATACGGTCTACGACCTGGCGTCGCTCACCAAAGTTACCGCCACCAACCTGGCCGTGATGAAGCTTGTTGACGCAGGCAAGATCAGTCTCGACGACCGTCTTTCGAAGTACCTCCCCTACCTCAAGCATACGAACAAGAGCAAGATTACCGTCCGTCAGGCCCTCTCCCATTTCGCCCGCCTGAAAGCTTTCGACGCCTACTGGAAAGAGTCCCTCTCCGACGACTTCATCTACCGCGGCACCACCCCGCCCGATGGTTTCGTGGCCATCGGCGACGGGGTGTATGTGGCCTCTCGTTTCAAGAAAGAGATTTTGCAGTCTATCGCAAAAAGCGACCTGGAGAAGAAGAACAAATACCTCTACAGCGACCTCGGATTCATCCTGCTGGCAGACCTCGTCGAGACTGTCAGCGGCCAGTCGCTCGACATCTTCATGCAACAGCACTTCTACGGGCCTCTGAAGATGAACAGCACCTGTTTCCGTCCTTTGGACAACGGCATCGAAATAGGCCGCATCCCTCCCACCGAGCAGGACAAAAACTACCGCAACCAGCTTGTCAGAGGCTATGTCCACGATCCCAACGCCGCAGCGCTGGGCGGCGTGGCAGGCCACGCGGGACTCTTCTCAACCGCCAACGACCTCTTCCGCCTCTACCAGATGATGCTCGACTCCGGCCGCTTCGAAGGCCGCCGCTATGTCTCGGCAGAGACTTTCTGCACCTTCAACAGCCGCCACTTCGCCGACAAAGGCAACCGCCGCGCACTGGGTTTCGACAAGCCTTTCATCTCGGGACGCAGCACTCACATCTCGCCGCTGGCAAGCCAGAGCAGTTTCGGGCATACCGGATTCACCGGCACCATGGTCTGGGTCGACCCGCAATATAACCTTGTTTATATCTTCCTCTCCAACCGCGTCTATCCCTCCTCGCAGCCCAACAAACTGGCAAGCATGAACATACGCACCGACATCCAGGACATCATCTACAAATCGATGGGAGTGAACGGTAATCGTTGAATGGTGAATATTGAATTGTGAATATTGAATGGTGAATGGTGAATAGTGAATGGTGAATGGTGAATAGTGAATGGTGAA
>JAFSKP010000151.1 GCA_017448905.1 Bacteroidales bacterium
ACACGTACTTTTGCACCGTCAAAGAAATCCATGGCCTGCATAATGCAGCACCCTGATGGCTTTATTAGACCCTGCCGGGTCTGGGTTTAATGGGTTCTACCCCATTCTCGGCAAGAAAAACGAATTTATAGAACCCCCCTTGGACTGAATAGTCCAGAATACAATCACAGAAAATTAATTAGAAACCAGTGCTGACCGCCTGCCGGACGGTGCCATCCAGCCATGGCATTTCCCGACACGGCTCTCACCGAAAACTTACGTTGTGGATACTGCGTCAGTGGAACAGGCCCAGGAAATAGGCAATGATGGAGCACTGAAAATTACCCTGCTGTGGGTTTTCAAGGCTGACATCGACCTGCATGTCATTGAACCCAGTGGAGAGGAAATATCGTTCACTAACACTACGTCATCCACATCTGACGGGTTCTTGGATGTGGACAATATTACTGGTGAGGGCAATCCTGCAGCCGAGAACATTTTCTGGGAGAATCCGCCCGAGGGCACATATGTTGTCAGTCTGCATTATTATGCCAAGAAGACTTTTTTTGCCAGAAGGGGCGACTGTACGGTTGTCGTTTTGCGTGAGGGTCATGACCCCGAAACCCGCCATGTCCGTATGAAAAAGGTTGACCAGACGGAGCATGTCATCACCTTTACATTGTAGCGGGTTTCTTCGTCAGTTGAGATGGTTTTTTTTAATCCGCCAATATCTTTTCCAGATGCTTTGATTTCGCCAGGTCGGTGGGGTTGGTGCCCGGGATGCCTTCGGGTATCGGTATGCCGAGTTTCTTGAAGTGGCCGACCCAATAGGCGGGCATCTTGCCGTCGGCGTCGCGCCAGTTCATCGGCTGAGCCTCGAAAAGGTGCTCGCCATCGCTGACATAGCATTCATAGACAAGCTCTGAACAGTACATTGCCCCATTGTCAGGTAGAAAGGCCTGGTCGTAGGGTTGTCCGATAAACGACCGTGCCCGTTGCAGGTAGCTCTCGGTATCATGACATTTGAAACGGTAGGCATCCGGTATGGTACTGGCATCGTCGCGGTTGATTATCAAAGGCCGCCTGCTTACACCGTACGTTGGTGTTGCGTCGATAATCCACACGGTGTCGCCGATGCTCTCCACTATCGCCACATGGGTGTATTGCCCAGTGCTTTGGCTGATGGCAGACCCCATCCCGTCATAGTCACTGAAAAACAGCAGGTCGCCCGGTCTGAGAAGGCCTTGACCCTGCACCATGCCGGCGAAGAGCATGATTGCTGTTATTAGTGCGACGTGTCTCTTCATATAGTTGATGTTTTTTTTTGATGTTTTTTTCCTGGAATATCGTCAGTATCGGCTTTTTAACGCAAAAAAAACACGATTATTGCTTTATGTAAACTACTCTTGGTGTGCATAGATTCAACTAAGAAATGAAACACCGTGATACAAAGAAGGAAAAACTTTTTTCGTATTTGTGAATTATTTGTATTTTTGCATTTCGCAAATGTGTGCAAAAGAATGAGGAATTGTTTTCTAATTTCTTTTGTTCCTGTTTGTTATGAATTTTCATCATTGTCTGAAAACTGTTTATAAATGATTAATATCACCTTTCCCGACGGCTCCGTCCGCCAATATGAAGCAGGAGTAACCGCTCTCGATATCGCCAAAAGTGTCAGCGAGGGTCTTGCTCGCAACGTGCTATCTGCCAAAGTGAATGGCAGCGTCATCGAACTCTACCGCCCCATCAATGAGGATGCCACTGTGCAGCTCCTCACATGGAACGACGCTGAGGGTAAAGAGACTTTCTGGCACACTTCTGCACACCTCCTGGCTACTGCCCTTGAGCAGCTCTATCCTGGCATCAAGTTCGGCTTCGGCCCCGCCATCGAGAACGGTTTCTACTATGACATCGACTTTGGCAAGTATCAGATTTCCAGCGAGGACTTTCCGAAAATCGAGAAACGTATGCAGGAACTGGTACAGGCCAAGACTCCCATCATCCGTCGCGAGGTCAGCAAAGCCGAGGCACTCGACTTCTTCACCCAAAAAGGCGACGAATACAAGCTTGAACGCATCGGCGAACTCAACGACGGTGAAATCTCGTTCTACGAGAGCGGCACATTCACCGACCTCTGCCGCGGTCCCCACCTGGTCGACTTCAGCCCCATCAAGGCTATCAAGCTCATCAACCTCGCCGGCGCCTACTGGCGTGGCGACGAGCACCGTCCTCAACTGACACGCGTCTACGCTATCTCTTTCCCCAAAAAGAAAGAGCTTGACGAGTACCTGGTAATGCTCGAAGAGGCCAAGAAACGCGACCACCGCAAGCTTGGCAAGGAACTGGGGCTCTTCATGTTCAGCGACACCGTTGGCAAGGGTCTCCCCATCTGGCTGCCCAAAGGTACCGAACTGCGACTCCGTCTGCAGAACTATCTGCAGAAGATTCAGAAACGCTATGGTTACAAGCAGGTCATCACCCCTCACATCGGTGGCAAGCAGCTTTATGTAACCTCCGGTCACTGGGATCACTATGGCGCCGACAGTTTCCGCCCCATCACCACTCCCGAGGAGGGCGAAGAGTATCTGCTCAAGCCCATGAACTGCCCTCACCACTGCATGATTTTCAAGAACGAACCTCACTCATACAAGGATCTTCCGCTCCGCATAGCCGAGTTCGGCACCGTCTACCGCTACGAGCAGAGCGGCGAGCTGCATGGCCTCACCCGCGTCCGTTCGTTCACGCAGGACGACGCCCACATCTACTGCCGTCCCGACCAGGTGAAGGAGGAATTTATCAAGGTGATGGAAATCATCGAGATAATCTTCAAGGCTCTCAGCTTCGAGAACTTTGAGGCTCAGATTTCGCTCCGCGACCCCAACGACAAGACCAAATATGTAGGCAGCGACGAGAACTGGGCAAAGGCCGAGGCCGCCATCGTAGAGGCCTGCAAGGAGAAGAATCTCCCTGCCAAGGTGGAATACGGCGAGGCTGCCTTCTATGGCCCCAAGCTCGACTTCATGGTCAAGGACGCCCTCGGCCGCCGTTGGCAGTTGGGCACCATCCAGGTCGACTACAACCTGCCCGAACGCTTCGACCTTGAATATATCGGTAGCGACAACCAGAAGCACCGTCCGGTCATGATTCATCGCGCCCCATTCGGCTCAATGGAACGCTTCTGTGCCGTCCTCATAGAGCATACTGCCGGCAAGTTCCCACTCTGGCTCACTCCCGAACAGTTCATCATCCTGCCTGTCAGCGAGAAATATGTCGACGACGCACGTGCCATGCTTGCCAAATTGGAGGACATGGAGCTTCGCGGCATCATCGACGAGCGTAGCGAGAAGATTGGCCGAAAGATCCGCGACGCCGAGCTGGGCAAGTACCCCTTCATGCTCATACTTGGCGAGAAAGAGGTGGGAGAGGGTACCATCTCCGTCCGTCGTCAGGGTGCCGGCGACCTCGGCAGCATGACCCCGGAAGCCTTCGACACCCTCATCAAGGATGAAATAGCCCACGTAATGATTGACAAATAAACGATAGTAGTATAGAAATCCAGATAGTCAAGATAATCTAGACGGTCTAGAAAGGTCTAGTTAAGTCCAGTTGATTAACTTTTAACTTATATTTTTTTTGGCAGCACCATTTAAACCACAGCCTAACAAGGGTCAGCGCGGACGCGGACCCGTCAAGAAGGAACCCGACCATCGCATCAACGACCGTATCACCGCACCAGCAGTACGCGTCGTGGGCGACGGTATGGAGCCCACCATTATGGATATTCGCGATGCTCTCCGCATGGCCTACGACCAGGGCCTCGACCTCGTCGAGATTTCGCCCAATGCCCAGCCGCCGGTGTGCAAAATCGTCGATTACCAGAAGTTCAACTACGAACTGAAAAAGAAACAGAAAGAGATGAAGGCCAAGTCGAGCAAGGTGGTCATCAAGGAGATACGCCTCAGCCCGCAGACCGACGACCATGACTTCGAGTTCAAGCTCAACCATGCCATACGATTCCTCAAGGAGGGCAACAAAGTCAAGGTCGACATCTTCTTCAAAGGCCGAGCTATCCTCTACAAGGAACAGGGCGAG
>JAFSKP010000152.1 GCA_017448905.1 Bacteroidales bacterium
GTGCCGAGGTCGTTGTTCAGTACCTCGCAGCATTCCGGCACCCACGCCTGCAGCCGGTTGACAGGAGTCAGCTCATAGCCACGACCTTCGAAGATTCGCTTGACATTGTCGAGAGCCATCTGGTTTTCTTCCAGCTTGCTGCCGAAGAGCTCGCACAGCACTTTTTTAGTCACGTCGTCCTTGGTGGGCCCCAAGCCTCCCGTGACAAGCACAACATCGGAACAGTTCATCAGGCGTTGCACCGTCGACAGGATAGCCCCCCTGTCGTCACCTATCACTGCCGTCTCTTTCACGTTCATCCCCGCCGCCACAAGCATCTTCGACATAACAGCCACATTGCTGTTCACCACCTGTCCAATAAGCAGCTCGTCACCAATATTAACAATACTAATATCCATATTTTAAATCAATTACAAAGAATAATAATTATTTTTTTATTTGCAAAAATACCAAATATAAGCGATTTTTCATTCTTTTTGGACGTATTTCATTATTTCTTCGTACTTTTGCAAATATTTTTCACCAAAGTTCTATTGACATCATGACCATTATTCCCAATCTGGACGAACTGATACAGATGGCTTTACGCGAGGATATAGGCGACGGCGACCACTCGACGCTGGCCTGCATTCCTCCCGATGCAACAGGCACCGCCAAGATGGTTGCCAAACAGGAAGGAATACTCTGCGGCGCCGAAATAGGCGAACGCGTATTCAAGCTTGTGGACCCGACACTGAAAGTCACCCTGCTGATGCACGACGGCGACAGCGTTAAAAAGGGCGACCTGCTGATGCTCGTCGAAGGGCACTCGGGAAGCATCCTCACCGCTGAACGCACTGCCCTCAACTACATGCAGCGTCTCAGCGGCATAGCCACAGAGACCCACCGCATGGTGCTGATGCTCGACGGCCTCCGCACCCGCCTGCTCGACACTCGCAAGACAACCCCCAACATGCGGCTTATGGAGAAATATGCCGTGGCCTGCGGCGGCGGCACCAACCACCGCATCGGCCTCTACGATATGGTGATGCTCAAGGACAACCATATCGACTTCGCCGGCGGCATCGAGGCCGCCATCGACCGCACCCACCAATACCTTAAGGATAAAGGCAAAGAGCTCCGCATCGAGATTGAGGTCCGCAACCTCGACGAGCTGGAACGCGTCATGCAGCACGGCGGCGTGGACCGCATCATGCTCGACAACTTCGACGTCGACACCCTGCGCGAGGCTGTCCGCCGCATCGACGGCAAGTACGAGACCGAAGCCAGCGGCGGCATCACCGACCAGACGCTACGCCAGTATGCAGAGACGGGCGTCGACTTTATCTCCGTCGGTGCCCTCACCCACCATATCAAGAGCATGGACATTAGCCTGGTAAAAAAGTGATCTGTGACCTGTGACCAGTGAAACGAATGCGCTCGTATCACTGGTCACAAATCACAGATCACTGGTCACTGGTCACGGATCACCAAAATATAACTTCCACTTGAAAATCTACGAAACACTTAAGAACAGTGCGCCAGGAGTATGGGTTTACCGGCGTTACCAGATGCTGCTACGTTTCTGGAGCCTACGCGTGGTGCCTTTCGCCAACAAGCTGATTCTGCCAGGTTGTGCCGGTGTGCCGCTGGTGCAGATCCTCAAGCATTTCTCCGACCGCGACCTGTGGCAGGGTGCCAAAGCCTTGGCATTCTCGTTCCTCATGGCTCTGCCACCACTGCTGATATTCTTCTTCACACTCATCCCCTACCTGCCTATAGAGGGCATCCAGTCGGAATTGCTCGAACAGCTGTCGCTGATACTGCCCGAAGGACTTTACGACCGCGTGGCCGCCACCATCACCGACGTCATGAGCCACAAGCACAGCAGTCTCCTCTCAATAGGCTTTGCCACCTCCATCATCCTGGCTGCCAACGGCATACACGGGCTCCTTCAGTCCTTCAACTCGGTGAGCAAAAGCATCGAATGGCGTTCGCTCGTCCACCGCTACCTGCTCTGTCTGTTGCTCGTCATCATCCTTTACGTGCTTGTCGTCGCCATCCTGGCACTGCTGATTGGATACAAACTGCTAATCAAATTGATGATTAGCCAAAACTTCATGGCCGAGACCAAGCTTAGCCTCTTCGCCTTCAGCCTCGGACGCTGGCTGCTGCTGGTTTTCCTCACCCTGCTGACACTCAGCCTCATATACTACATCGCTCCCGTCAAGAAACAGCGTATCAACTTCCTTTCGATAGGCTCCGTTATTTCGACCCTGATGATTTTCGGCCTCTCGTGGGCTTTCCAGATTTACATAACCAACTTCAACAACTACAACATCCTATACGGTTCCATCGGAACGCTGCTCGTCCTGATGCTGTGGATCTACGCCAACTGTGTGGTCATCCTCTCCGGCTATGCCGTCAACATCGCCATCGCCGATGCCCGCGAGGAGAAATACAAACCCTCTCGCCGTCACCGCCGCAAGCAGAAACGCATGCTCCGCGAGCGTACACCGCACTACACCCTCAGCACCGAAGACCCCGACTTCCGCCAACCCCGCGGTTCCAACATCTACCACAGCCCCTCGGGAATAAGCAAATTGAAAAAGTGATTTCCAGCGAATCTAGAAGCTCTAGACAATCTAGAAGCTCTAGACAATCTAGAAGCTCTAGACAATCTAGACAATCTAGACAATCCAGAAAAAAACAACCAAACACCATACATCAAATGATTATCCAGAAAGCAGGCGGCAGAACGATGCCGACAGAAGAGAAAAAAAGAGAAACATTCAAGATGATTGCCAAGACCATGTTCGGCCTTGAAGAAATCCTCGCCGACGAGCTGCGCCAGTGCGGCGCCACCGAGGTGGAACCCATCACCCGCGCCGTCGCCTTCGAGGGCGACATGCGTGTGCTCTACCGCGCCAACTACACCTGCCGCACTGCCCTGGCAATCCTCAAGCCCTTCGCCGAGTTCGAAGCCAACGACGACCAGGAGCTATACGACAACGTCTACAAAATCAAGTGGGAGAAAATCATCGACGTCGACGGCACCTTCATGATCGACTCTACCACCTCGGGCGAATACTTCACCCATTCCTACTACGCCGCCCTCAAGACCAAGGACGCCATCGTCGACCGCCTACGCCGCAACTTCGGCCACCGCCCCAACATCGACACCGAGAACGCCGACTTCAAGATCAACCTCCACATCGCCGACAACAAAGTGACGCTTCTGCTCAACTCCAGCGGCGACTCGCTCCACAAGCGTGGCTACCGCCAGGGCGTGGGCGTGGCTCCCATCAACGAGGTCCTCGCCGCCGGCATGATCAAACTCAGCGGCTGGAAGTGCGACACCAACTTCTACGACCCCATGTGCGGCAGCGGCACACTCCTCATCGAGGCTGCCATGATGGCCAACCACATACCGGCACAGTACTACCGCCACGAGAACTTCGCCTTCAAACGCTGGCGTGACTTCAACATTGCCGAATGGAAGAGCGTCAAAGAGCAGGAAGACAAAAAGATAGGCTCTATCGACTTCGACTGCGAGATATGGGGCAACGACATCGACATCGACGTGCTGCAGCAGGCCGAAGCCAACCTCCGCTACGCCAAGCTGCACAAGGACGTGATGCTCTACCACGGCTCGTTCGAAGAACAGGAACCGCCAGAGGGCAAAACCATCGTCGTCACCAACCCTCCCTACGGCGAACGCATCAAAGTCGAGGACCTCAACGAGCTCTACACCAAGCTGGGCGACACCTTCAAGAACCTCTATGGCGAACGCTGCGAGGTGTGGCTCATCACCTCCGACTTCGAGGCCATGAAGCACATAGGCCTGCACCCCTCCAAGAAAATCCAGCTCTACAACGGCTCGCTCGACTGCCGCCTCCTCAAGTTCGAACTCTACAGCGGCAGGTACAAGGTTCAGTGAACCGCGTAGGGGAGATTCGTGCGTGGCAGCCCCGTTCTTTGTCCCAGGCTTCAATAACCCACGTATAGCTGAGTTGAGCGCGGTCGTTATGCTCACGTGTTGTTAGCGTGTGTGCACATGATAAGTTATCCTCTGATAAAATCCCTTGCCTCTGATGTCGGCTTCTCCGACTGCGGCATCGCCCGTGCCGACCGTCTGACGGAGGAGGAATACCCGCTCGACACATGGCTCGCCGAGGGGTACAACGCCGACATGGCATACATGGAACGCAACCGCGAGATGCGCCGCGACCCACGTCTGCTCGTCGAGGGCGCCCGCAGCGTCATATCGCTGGTGCTGGCCTACAAGCCAGACCGCCGCATGGAAGGTCCCTACAAGATAGCGCAGTACGCCTATGGCGAAGACTACCACGAGCGGCTGAAACGCATGATGTACCAGCTTATCGCCGCCATCAAAGAGCACTACCCCGACTTCGAAGCCCGACCCTTTGTCGACACCGCCCCCATCAGCGACCGCCACTGGGCCGTCCGTGCCGGCCTGGGATGGATAGGCAAGAGCAACCTCTTCATCCACCCCCGCCTCGGCTCCTTCTGCTTCCTCGGCGAAATCGTCACCACCGCCGAAGTGGATCGATACGACACGCCTTTAGACACTTCAGACATTTGCGCCAACTGCACCCTCTGCATCGACGCCTGCCCCAACCACGCCATCATCGCCAAGGAAATCCGAAATCCAATTCACTATTCACTGTTCACTATTCACTATTTCATCGACGCCCGCCGTTGCACCTCCTACAACACCATCGAGAACCGCGCCGAGACGCTGCCAGAAGAACTCAACACCCGCGGCTACATCTTCGGCTGCGACATCTGCCAGCTCGTCTGCCCCTTCAACAAGGATGTGCCACCCTCCTACCTCCTCACCGACGACCGCAAACAGCAGCTCGAAGACCTCGCCACCACTGACGAACAGACGTTCCGCAAGTGGGTCAAGCACTCAGCCATCAACCGCATCAAGCACTCCCAACTCCTCCGCAACATTGTAGCCAACAGCGTAACGCAGTTGGAATCCAACACCATCCCAAAACCCTCCTCACAATGCAGTACATAGTCCTCGGTCGTTCGAATGGCACCACCCGTATGGGTTCGCCATATTGCAGCCTGAAAATCAAGAGCCTTGAAGAAGAACTCAGCATCGCCGTATGGGATGTCGCCCCCGACGACCCTCCCGTAGTCGGGCAGCTGGTGAGCTTCGTCCGCATACAGAACAACGACGGCAAGTGCTCGGCACGCAAAGCCGAGATGCAGCCTGGTGCCATCGCCGACCCAAGTCACCCTCTCTATGGCTTTATTCCACGTCCGATAGGCAGAGAGGCTTGGGACAGAACCATAGCCAACCTGTTGACGATGTGCGACGACGAGCAGCTGCGGACGATGATTGGCGACGTGGCGACAAAACTCTATCAGCCTTATTCGCAGTACCCTGCCGCCTCGAGCATCCATCATGCTTTCCGTGGCGGACTGCTGAACCACGTCTATCAGATGCTCCACATGCTCGAAGGACTTCTGCAAATTTGTGGAAGAAAGTAAAAAGACGAAGAAATGAAAATTTTTGCACTGTAAGTAAAGTTTAAAGATTAAAGTTTACAGTTTAAAGTATTTCTCTCGCTCATTATCAGTAAAATAACTATGATTATTGTCACAACTTATTTTTTGAACTTTGCGTAATAGGCGGCTTCAATAAGCAACGTTTAAAAAATAAGATGTAACAATGCTATTGTCTATGTTTTTGAATTTTAGTAGTATAAAATCTTTAACCGTTAAACTATAATCTTTAACCTTTACTAAATACCAGATTGGAAAGGTTAAATAGCTCTTTCAGGAGAGCGCAGCAGCCGACAGTTATGTCCTCCCAGGCGGCGTCGAAGTTACGGGTATACCATGGGTCGGCGACATCGCGGTGGTGATGGGCTCGGTCGCCAGGGTCGGTATGGTCAAGCAGCAATGATATCTTCCCCTCGGGGTCGGATGGGATGATGCGGCGGATGCCCCTCAGGTTCTCCTCGTCCATCAGGACAAGCATGTCGTAGTAGTCGTAGTCTGCCTTCGTCACCTGGCGGGCGGCATGACGAACACCATAAATGCCGTGTGCCTCAAGGGTACGCAACGCCATAGGATAAATGGGATTGCCTATCTCCTCGCGGCTGGTGGCAGCGGAGTCGACCTCAAGCCTCTCCCCCACCCCTGCCTCCTCGGCCATGCGGCGCATCACAAACTCTGCCGTAACACTGCGGCAGATGTTCCCATGGCATACAAAAAGTATCTTAAACACATTCAAGCATTCAGGCATCCTAACAATCAGCCATTCAGCATCGTCAACAGCTGGACAATGGTCGAAACAGTCTGCGCCTTCTGCTGGATGTTGCTGGCTGTAACACCGTCCAGTCCCGTGGCGTTCAGCAGACTGTTAGTCAAATTAGTGGCCATGGCCGAGGTGATGGTACCTGCGCCGCCGGTCACCATACCGTTGGCGAAAGCCTTCTTGTAGCTGGCATCTCCCTTGTTGGCCTTCAACCCGTTGTAGGCACCGACGACAACAATGATGTTGCTCAGGTCGGTAGCATTGGTTATGGATAACGTACCGGCTTTCTTGCTGTTGTTTAGAGCGATAAGTGCCTGGCCACAGGCCGCACCCGACGACACTGCGGCAGTGTTCGTGGCACTGCCGAACAATCCACACGACGTCATTGCAAAACTTGCGACGAACATCATTATTAGACCAAATTTCTTCATGATAAAAATGTTTTTATTATTTTATATTATATTGTTTACTAATCAAATAAACATCATCTGTTGATTATTTCGAACAGGCAAATGTACATTTTTTTCACAATTATTTTGAAAAATAACGTAACTTTGCACCGCATTTCTAAAAGAAACAATCCCTTTTTTGCTTACAACAAACAAATAAACAACAAAATAAACAATATCTACTATTTTTATGAACAACATTCTTTTTTCTTTCCCGAAGCCTGAGAACGAACCTGTCCTCGGCTATGCCCCCGGCAGCCCCGAACGTGCCAAAATCCGCCAAGCCCTCAACGAACTCTACAACATGGAGTACGAAATCTGCCCCATCATCGGCGGCAAGAAGGTGAAAACCAAAGAGACCGGCACCATCGTCATGCCTACCGAGAACAAGCACGTCCTCGCCACCTACTATAAGGTGGGCGAGAAAGAGGTCCAGATGGCCATCGAGGCTTCGATGAAGGCTCACGAGGAATGGGCCAACACCCCATGGCTTGAGCGTGCCAGCGTCATGCAGAAGATTGCCACCCTCATCAGCGGCAAGTACCGTTGGAAAATCAACGCCGCCACAATGCTCGGCCAGGGCAAGACCACCATGCAGGCCGAGATCGACAGCGCCTGCGAGCTCGTCGACTTCCTCCGCTACAACGCCTTCTACGCTTCGCAGATATACAGCGACCAGCCCTGCAGCGACAAGGGTACTCTCAACTACGTCACCTATCGTCCCCTCGAAGGCTTCGTCTTCGCCATCACCCCCTTCAACTTCACCTCCATCGCCAGCAACCTCTGCCTCAGCCCCGTGCTGATGGGCAACACCTGCATCTGGAAGCCCTCCACCACCGCCATGCTCTCCAACTACATCCTCATGGAGATCTACAAGGAAGCCGGCCTGCCCGACGGCGTGGTCAACTTCCTCCCCGGCAGCGGCGCACTCATCGGCAAGGTAGCCTTCGCCGACAAGAACCTCGCCGGCGTCCACTTCACCGGCGGCACCAAGACCTTCAACGGCTTCTGGAAAGCCATCGGCGACAACGTGGCGGGCTACCGCACCTACCCCAAGATCGTCGGCGAGACCGGCGGCAAGGACTTCATCTTCGCCCACAACAGCGCCAACCCCGCACAGGTGGCTACAGCCATCGTACGCGGCGCCTTCGAGTTCCAGGGTCAGAAGTGCTCGGCTGCAAGCCGCGCCTACGTGCCCAAGTCGATGTGGCCTGAAGTCAAGGAGATTGTCGGCAAGATGCTCGACGAAATCAAGGTCGGCGACGTGCGCGACTTCAGCGCCTTCGTCAACGCCGTCATCGACGAGGCCTCGTTCGACAACTGCATGAACTACATCGAACATGCCAAGAAGAGCAAAGACGCCGAGATCGTCTTCGGCGGCACCGGAGACAAGAGCGTCGGCTGGTTCATCCAACCCACCGTCATCCTCGCCAAGAAGCCCGACTACAAGTCGATGTGCGAAGAAATCTTCGGACCCATCATCACCATCTATGTCTACGACGACAAGGACTACGAGAAGACCCTCCACCTCTGCGACGAGACCTCGCCCTACGCCCTCACCGGCGCCATCTTCGCCAGCGACCGCAAGGCCCTCCACCTCGGTGCCGACATCCTGAAATACGCCGCCGGCAACATCTACTACAACGACAAGCCCACCGGTGCCGTCGTCGGCCAGCAACCCTTCGGAGGCGCTCGCGCCAGCGGCACCAACGACAAGGCCGGCAGCTACCTCAACCTCATCCGCTGGACCTCGCCCCAGGCCGTCAAGGAGACCTTCGACCCCGCCTACAACTACAGCTACCCCTTCGTCAGCAACGAGGACAACCCCTACGTCATCGAAGCCGCCGTCAAAAAGACTGTTGCCAAGGCCGAAGCCGCCGTCAAGAAAACAACCTCGAAAGTGAAAGCCGCCGCAAACGCCGCCAAAGCCAAGGTCTCCAAGAAAAAATAACCGATGCAGCACGTATCACGAACTGTTCAGAAGCCAGCCTGGTTATTCTTAACCATGCTGGCTTTTGCCGTTTCGTTGTCAGCTCAACAGCCCTTCTCCTCCCTCCCCATCGTCATCATAGCCACCGACAACGACCCATCCACCGCAGAACCGTCGCACATGCCGGTGAACGACACGGCAAAAACCGGAGCCACCATGAAAATCATCTATGCCGACGATGCCGCCACATACTCCCTTGCCGACACCAACAACCCCGCTCTCCTCAACTACAACGGACGTATTGGCATCAAGACCCGAGGCCATACCTCGCTCAACAGCAACAAGAAATCCTACAGCATAGAGACCCGCAAGGCCGACAACATCACGAACAACAATGTGCCTCTGATGGGGATGCCCAAGGAAAACGACTGGGTCCTGAGTGCCCTCTACCTGGACAACAGCCATATACGCGACGCACTGACCTACACCCTGGGGCGCCGCACCGGACGCTACGCGCCTCGCACCCACCATTGCGAACTCTTCCTGAACGGCACCTACCAAGGCATCTATATGCTTGTCGAGAAAATAAAAGTCGACAAGAACCGCGTGAACATCAAGAAGATATCTGCCACCGACACCTGCGGCGAAGCCCTGACTGGAGGCTATATCTTCAAAGCCGACCATCCTGACGACAACGAACCCATGGCATGGACCACGACTTCACACTCCCGCGACTACGACGTAATCTACATCCACCACTACCCTAAACCTGAAGAGATTACACAACAACAGCACGAATACCTCTACGACTACTTCTCTCATTTTCAGAACTCCCTACGCTACCATGACACCACATATGCCCTCAGCTACCCCTCCTTTATCGACATCCCCTCTTTCATCGACTACATGCTCGTCTGCGAACTGGCCTCCAACCCCGACAGCTACCAGTACAGCACCTTCTTCCACAAAGACCGCAACGGGAAACTGTGCGCCGGCCCTCTGTGGGACTTCAACCTGGCCTACGGCAACGACAGCAGAGGACGCGGCGGCTACGACGTGTGGCAGTTCGACAACGGAAGCAATACCGGCTCGTCATTCTGGTATGCACTGTTCAAACTGAATAACTTCCGCTACAGGCTCGAAACAAGATGGCATCAACTCACCGACAACGGGCCTCTGGCTCTCGAAAGCACCTTGGCTCTCATCGACTCACTGGCATACACCGTGGAAGAGGCCGCACAGAGAGACAGAACGCGATGGAACTACTGCTCCGACTTTGGACAGAGCATCGACTCATTGAAAACTTGGATAGCAAACAGATATGCCTGGTTGGACCTGCAACTCAACCTCTTCACCGACATCTCGTCGCCTTCGATTGCCAAACCTCTTGTCTACCCCAACCCCACAGATGGTCCTATCCATTTTGCCCTTCCACAAAGAGCCTACACTTCCGACCGTATCAACGTCGACATCTACAACTCCATCGGCTGCAAAGTCATGAGCTTTTCCTCGGCCGAGCATCTCTTCTCCGAGGACATCAGCCCCCTGCCGGCAGGACTATACACCCTGCTGCTTTCTGACTGCAATGGACTGCTGTACCGACAAATAGTCGTCAAACAATGATGCCGGCAAGGCACTGCCTATTTGTCTCCATTACACTGGGATTGTGTGGCCATCGGTGAGCAACAACGTCTTTCCGATGGCTTCCACCTGCTCGTGCGGCACTCCCACTCCAGCGGCCGTCTCAGTCCAATGGCTGACAGCATCCACCACCTCTTCTATTATCTCCTTAGGGTGCTTGATATTGACATTCCTCGCCACGGCAACAAGGTCATCCGTGGTGATGTCTTCCCACTTGTTGTTGACCGACATCTGGTGTTTCGACGTCCACTCGCCCGAGGGGTTATAGGCCCACGACATGTCGTATGCAGGCGACAGCCGCCACCTGCCATCTTCTCCCATCAGGAACGAAATGTTCTTTGTGTGGTCATCCTGGTTGCGCGCCACGACATTGAACACCATCCTGCGGTACATCTCCTCGGCCTGGTTGTAGGGCAGCCTCAGTCGGCGCATAACCTGAAACACCTGCTCATAGCTGTAGGCACGCAGCATCTTGTAGTCGTAGTGTGCCATTCCGCAAAGTGTCTGCATGTGTATCTTCTTGTTGCCTGCCTCTCTGTCGAAGCGGCGCGTCATGAAGTGCGCCCTGCCGCCCTCCTCAAGCAGACGGCACTCCGTCATCTCGATGCCAGCCTCGCGAGCCATGAGGTAATAGGCATACTCTATCTGCCCGTAATGCCCCGGGTCGCCAAGCGATGCATTGGTGACACCGTCTAGCTTGAGCAGCCAGTGGCTGAAGCCGTCAGGCACCTCGAGCTGTCCACTCCTCACCTCGCCGGTCTCCTCGTTGTAGGCTATCACCGCCTTGGCTCGCTGCCCGCCTGCCGACGTGCCTACTTTGATTATGTTGACCACGGCCTCCTTCACGTCGTCGTTGAGGTTGGTGTGCAAGAGCCTCTTGCTCTGCAACACCTCGCGTGCCACATCCACCAGCGAGTTTATCTCAAGCCTCGCGTCGTGCGTCAGGTAGTCGTCCTGCGCCGGCACAAACTCCAAAGCACCCATGCTGCGGCGCCCCTGGTAGCAGAGCCTCTCGATGGGGTTGGCAAAGCGGCGTCCCACCGTGGCTAGCCACCTGTCGAGCAACGCCTTGCCAAATGCATCGGGCAAGGCATCGGCCAAAAGTCCCGGAAGTCCGAGAAACGTGTCACGCGAAAGCGTGCCGAACTGGTATACCCGTCCCCCTTCCAACGGCATCATGATGGGCGACAGCTCCAAACCGCTGTCCCGGAATGAGGGGTCATACTCAAAGCTGCCCATTTCGCGGCGCTCGTCCCACGCCACTGTTCCTGCCTTCTGTCCCCATATATATACGTCTGCGAAGTCTATCATCGTATTATCTGTTTAGCAAAGTTAAAAAAATCAAGTTGTGACAATAATCATAGTTATGTTGCTGATATTAAGCGAGAGAAAATATTTTAAACTGTAAACTTTAATCTTTAAACTTTACTTATTCGTCCCAATTGAAGTCTCCACTCTCGGCAGCCACGGCCATAGGCGTGTCGTCTGAACGGTAGGCTCTCGTGCGTTTGTGCTGCCTGCGCATCATCTCTGCGTATGCTATCGGGCTGAAGGGCTTCTCCTCAAAGAAGACATCAAGCACGTCGAGTCTCTGCAGAGCCCTCAGCACCATGACGATACTGAGCAACGTGGGGTTGTGCCCATTCTCCATCTGGCTGATCGAGAATGCCGAAATGCCGCTGGCCTTGGCCAATGCCTGCTGCGACACGTTCTGCTCAACCCTGATCTCTTTCAGTTTGCGTCCCACCTGTTCCAATATGGCTTTGTCGGTGAGTGTGTATCTGTCGCTGTCCATCTTTGTCTTTATCTAATATTTCGCTGCAAAAGTACATATTTTTTTGTGTTTATCTAATTTTTTTTTACTTTTTTTTCTATTCATTTCATTTGCTGTGTTTTCTCTTCTTTTATTTTTCTCTCATAGCACATCTTTTCATTAGCTTTATCTTATGTTTTTGTATATATTTGGCATTTTCTTATGGTATATACAATATTATCACAAGAATAAACATCAAGAAAAAACTGGTTCTCTACTGGCAAATGCAGTGCAATACTGAATACAAAAACAGAACCGGTCGATGCTTCTCAATGGGGTGAGGTGGCATCAACGCTAATGTTAAATGAGGAAAGCGTCTACATGAGTCCAAGGATTGACTCTATGTCTTCGGTGAAAGCCGTGAAACGTGGCAAATCCCGAGTTCCGTGGCTCCGGTGCGGTAGCGGCAAAACCAGATGTGCTTGGCCCAATAAGCCCAGTATTCCTCTTTCGTCTCAAAGGGGTAGAAGCTTGATGTGTAAAGGTCTGTGATGCCATAGCGTTCAATCCATGGGGCAAACTCGCGGCGGAAGTCCTCTCCCGCATAGTCGATACCCGCCGCTGTCTACAGCCCGCTGCCGGCGCCGATGATGACATGGCTGGCTTCGGCGAGTGCATTACGCAAGAAATCAATCCTTTGAGAGTAATCCTCTGTATATGTCATAGTCGACATCTTTGAATACATTGAAGATGATGTTGAAGGGGGCGTCCTTGCATGTCTCGACGGCGATTTCGGCAGCCCTTCGGTTTGGAAAACGGAACTCTCCTGTGGAGATACAGCAGAATGCCATTGACTGGCAGCCTTTTTCTTCTGCAAGTCGAAGACATGAGCGGTAGCATTGTGCCAGCTGCTCTTCCTGTTCGGCTGTAGGGACGCCAGCAGGGATGATGGGACCTACGGTGTGGATGACCCACTTGGCGGGAAGGTTATAGGCTGGGGTGACGATGGCCTGACCTGTTGCAATCTCGCCACCACGGAGGTGGTCGTTGCACGCCTGCCTGAGCTGCAGTCCGGCGGCAGAGTGGATGGCATTGTCGATGCAGCCATGCAGCGGATGCCAACATCCCAGGCCGCGGCTGTTGGCGGCATTGACGATGGCATCGACCTCGAGACGCGTGATGTCACCTTGCCAGAGGAAGTGTTGAGGGTTTGAGGTTGAGAGTCGAAAGCCGTCTGACACCGCTCCCTTGTCTGACAGCTGCAACTGCAACTCGGTATCCTGTGCAGCAAGGAACTCATTGCTTAACGGCTGCGGCTCCCAGATGTTCATCAAGGCTCGCAGCAGGCGTTGCCTCTCGCCAAGTGTCTCGGGAATGGTGGCCTTCACGCCTGTCTGCTCCAAAAGATACTGGATGCAGAGGTCTATGTTGTCAATCCTGTTCATATTTTTTTCTTGGTTCGGTCGCACCGTCGCCGAACCGCTAATGGCGGTAGCATGACGGAGCGACATGTCATTCGTTCTTCGATTGCGAGATACGGGAACGTAAAAGGCTTATGGCTTCGAGATTGCGAGGCACCTGAAGGTCAAGGATGCCATCCTTCAGGCTCACCATCCTGCCGCTCTTCACAGCCGACAACTTGTCGTAGGGCGATGTCTGGCAGAATCGGGCACTGTCCTCGGCGCGGATGAGTATATAGTCGGGGTCTACCTGCATCAGTGCCTCAAGGCTGTAGCTCCAGCCTTCGCTGTCGCACGCTATGTTGTAGCCACCGGCCATGTCTATGATGTCGTTGATGAATGTGTTGCCGCCGGCCGTGAAGTTGCCGCCACTGCCGAAACCGACAACATAGTACACTGTCGGTCGCCTCTCGTCGTCGATGTCGGCATTTGCCATCATCAACTCCATGCTGCTGCGCAATACCGTGTTGAGGCTGTCGGCTGCCGCCACTCGTCCTACCAGTCCTCCTATCTTCGATATGTTCTCATAGAGACCTTCGAAACGGGGCTTCTCAATCACACATACCAACGGCACCCCCAGGTCGGCGAACTGCTTCACAACCTTCTGCGGCACCATAGAGCCACTGATGATAAGGTCAGGGTTGCAGGACAGCACCTTCTCGATATTCAAGTTGCTGATACCTCCGATATTCTCGATGCGCGATGCCTCAGGAGGATAGACACAGAATTCTGTGCGCCCCACCAGAAGGCTGTCGGCTCCAAGGGCAAAGACAATCTCTGTGACGGCAGGCGACAGCGACACTACCCGTCGGGGCGATACCGGCACGCTGACTGTCATGCCGTAATCGTCGGTATATTCGTACCTCTCCGATTGTGTGGATTCGGTGCTGTTGCGACATGAAGACAACGAGAAAAAGAACAGGGCGACAAATACAAAAAAAGGTAACTTCTTCATAAAATCATATATATAGTTCAATATTGGGGAGTTAAAGATGAAGTTAAAGTGGGAGTTGACTCGCTTTATTTGATTGTTTTAAGCGGTGCTCGCAGCCTACGGCAAAAGTATGGAGTTAAATTTGTAAAACAAGCAAAGGCGTTCGTAAGGACGCCTTTGCTTTAGATATTTGCCTATCAGAAAAGATTAGAGCAGCTTTGCCAACTTGGCGGCGAGGTCGCCGACGCGGGTGCTGTAGCCCTTCTCGTTGTCGTACCAGCTGACGATCTTGACAAAGTTGCCGTCCATGACCTGGGTCAGCAGGCTGTCGAAGATGCTGCTGTGGGTGTTGTCGATGATGTCGATGCTGACGATGGGTTCCTCTACATACTGCAGGACACCCTTCATCGGGCCTTCGGCGGCCTCCTTGACGGCGGCGTTGATTTCCTCCTTGGTGACGTTGCAGTTGAGCTCGGCGGTGAGGTCAACGACCGAACCGTCGGGAGTGGGGACACGCATGGCGAAACCATCGAGCTTGCCTTTCAGCTCGGGGATGACCAGACCGACAGCCTTGGCAGCACCCGACGAAGTGGGGATGATCGAGACGGCGGCGGCACGGGCACGACGGAGGTCGCTGTGCGGCTGGTCGAGGATCTTCTGGTCGTTGGTGTAGCTGTGCACTGTGTTCATGAGGCCGCGCTTGATGCCGAACTTGTCGTTCAGCACCTTGGCAACGGGAGCCAGGCAGTTGGTGGTGCAGCTGGCGTTGCTGACAAGCTGCATCTCCTTGGTCAGCACGGTGTCGTTGACACCCATAACCACGGTGGCGTCGACGTCGTCAGCCTTACCGGCGGGAACGGTGAGGATGACCTTCTTGGCACCGGCGTTGATGTGCTTCATCATCTGCTCGCGTTTCTTGAAGAGGCCTGTGGACTCGACAACGATGTCGACACCCAGTTCGCCCCAAGGCAGGTTCTGCGGGTCGCGCTCGGCATAGATTCTCACCTTCTTGCCATTGACAACAAGGTATTCGCCCTCGGCATGAACTTCACCGTCAAAGTTCTCATGCACAGAGTCATATTTGAACAGATATGCCAGTGTGTCGGCACTGGTGAGGTCGTTGATTGCTACAATTTCCAGCTCGGGATGAGCGAGCATAGCGCGGAATGACATTCTTCCGATTCGGCCAAAGCCGTTGATAGCTACTTTTGCCATATTGTATTGTTATTTAAATGATTAATGTTAAAAATCCTTAAAGATTGGTTTTACAAATGTACACAACTATTTTGAATCAACAAAAAAAAACTTGCGTATTATTTTTTTTGTGTATTTTTGCCGCCGATTTGGTCGCCCTGAAAAGCGTCAAAAGGGAATCGGGTGAGAGTCCCGGACAGTCCCGCTGCTGTGAGTTCTATCCACTGCATGTCAACATCATAGCCACTGTGCGTCGCTATAGGCGTATGGGAAGGCTGACAGGCAAGGAACAAGTCAGAAGACCTGCCAAATCTGAAAAATCGGCCCGCTTTCGAGGAAAAAGCAGTTGATGAATGATGACTTTCTAGACACTCTAGATGCTCTAGACAAGTTTTCGTCTCTCTATTCCTTCTTTTACGGTCACCGGTTTGTTGAAGACAAAAAACGTAAAACAATTAAAATAACAAACGATGATCAAAAAATTATTAACTTTAGCATTCGGGCTGCTGCTCGCCTTCGGAGCAAATGCCCAAGGGGGCAATCCCACTGTTCCTCAAGACAGCATCCGCTTCTGGACTGGAACAGGCACCAACCGCGCTGTCATAGCCATAACCTGGGAAGACGACAACGAAGATATGATCGGCATCGCATGGGGCGTGCAGTGGAACGGCACCGTTACCATTGGCAGCATCATGGATACCATCGCCGCCTACGACTCGAGAATGACCGTCACCGGCAGCAGCACTTGGATCAACAATATGGCATACAACGACGCCAATCTGGGTCTGAACCTCGTAGGGATTGATGGCTGGTGGTGGTACGGCTGGAAAGACGCCAACGACAACGACAAACAGTCGGGTGGAGTGTCTGCTGACATCCTGGCCAATGGCGACTTCGTCGACTGGATGCAAATGGGTGCTGCCGACATCATGCTCTATGCCGAAGACCCCAACGCCACAGAAGAAACCCCTGAAGAGGCCACCATCGCCGCCAGCGACATCATCTACTGGGTCGGCGAAGGCTCGAGCGAGGCCATCCTCGCCGTCAACTGGGCCGACACCGCCCTCGCCTGGGGCTACCGCTTCAACGGCACCAAGACCGTCGCCAACATGATGGACGACATCGCCGCCGCCGACCCCCGATTCAGCTACACTGCTGGTGGTGGCATGCTCAGCGACATCAACTTCGTCGCCGGCGACCGCACCCTCGCCATCACTCCCGGCAACTACTGGGGCAGCTCCAACAACGGCATCATGGACATGGGCCTGGGCCAGTCCCTCAACGACGGCGACCTTGAGAAATGGGCCGACCCCGCCGCCGGCATCGCCATCGACAGCACCTACGACGAGCAGTGGTCCTACTGGTGGTACACCTACGTCTACCCCATGACCATCCATCCCGTCAGCGAGCCTCTGCCCGTCGAAGCCACCATCGCCGCTTCTGCCATCGAATACTGGGTAGGCGAAGGCTCGAACGAGGCCATCCTCGCCGTCAACTGGGCCGACACAGCCCTGGCCTGGGGCTACCGCTTCAACGGCACCAAGACCGTCACCGATATGATGGACGACATCGCCGCCGCCGACCCGCGCTTCAGCTACGAACTTGGCAGCTACGGTCTTGACGACATCCTCTTCGTCAAGGCTCCTGGCGACACTCTACGCAAACAGCTCTACAGCTACTGGGAAAGCAAGAACAACGGAACAATTGACGCTGGCATGAGTCAGAACCTCAATAACGGCGACTTCGAGAAATGGGCCGAACCGGCTGCCGGAGTCGTCGTAGACAGCACCTTTTGGGCTGACTATAACTATTGGAGCTACACCTACGTCTACCCCATGACCATCCACTCCGTCGGCCAGCCCGCCGGCATGGGTCCCTTCTGCGACAAAGTCGGAACAGAGGGCTGCACCGCCGTCAAGTTCGACGACAGCCGCATCAAGGCATGGGCCACCGCCTGCACCATCGTCCGCGGCTCGCAGAACCTCAGCAACCCCAGCGCTCCCGTCGTGACCTACGGCGATGAAAGCCAAGCCGTGGGCGCCGCCACAGCCAACACTATGGATGTCGTGAGCCTCGGCGACGGCGGCACGGCAACGCTCACCTTCGCCACTCCCATCGTAAACGGCGACGGCTATGACTTCGCCGTCTTCGAGAACTCCTTCGACGACTACTTCCTCGAACTCGCCTTCGTGGAGGTCAGCTCCGACGGCCAGCACTTCGTCCGCTTCCCCGCCACCTCGCTCACCCAAACCGCACGTCAGATTGCCAGCCATGTCGAGCCCTCATATATCAACAACCTCGCCGGCAAATACAAAGTCGGCTACGGCACCCCGTTCGACCTCGACGAGCTCCGCGACAGCACCGGCATCGACCTGAACAACATCACCCACGTCCGCATCGTCGACGTTGTCGGCAGCATCGACCCGCAGTATGCCACCTACGACGCCTTCGGTCATATCGTCAACGACCCCTTCCCCACAATAAGCTACAGCGCCGGCTTCGACCTTGACGGTGTCGCCGTCATGAACCAGAAAGGCAACGGCATAGAAGAAACCGAGGAAACATTTGTCAGCGTGTATCCTAATCCCGTCGCCAACATGATGAACATCACTGCCAGCGAGGAGATGACCGCTCTGCTCTTCGACATGTCGGGCCGCTGCATCATGACCATCCAGCTCCACAACGGCAACAACAGCATCAGCATGGACGGCATCAGCAATGGCGTCTACCTGCTCCGCACCGCCGCCGGCGTGCAGAAGGTCGTAAAGAAATAGCACAACCAGACAACCGCGGACTAAAGTGTCCGCTTACCAACACTCATTATCAGTTCCCGAACTCCGGCTTCATCTCGAGGTCGGAGTTCATTTTTAACCTCTGGTACACGGGCGTCTTCGCCCGCGGCTGTATCATGTTTTCTGTAGCATCAAACAATAAAAAACCTTCCCTCCCGTAATTGTTTGGAATATATAGAACAATCAAAATGCTGAAAAGACACTTTTTTTTATTTGTTGCAGTCTCTCTTCTCGCCGCCTGCAGCACCTTCAATCCCTCTCGCGTCGAACTCTCCGACTGGCAGTTCGAATACCAAGACCATCTTTTCCCTGCCTCTGTGCCAGGCTTTATCCACACCGACTTGATAGCCAACAACATCATTCCCGACCCCTACTATGGCACCAACGAAGACTCTGTGCGGTGGGTTGCAGACAGCGTTTGGACCTACACCATGAAACTCGACCGCAGCCTATTGCCCGAAGGAGACTCGCTGTGGATTGTCTTCGAGGGTGTGGCGGGACACGCCGAAGTGGTGTTCTGTGGAGCCGCAAGCCCAGGGGGTGTCGGGCTGACGGAGATGCACGAGATGGACAACATGTTTGTCCAATACGTCTTCCCCCTACCCGATTTTACAGAGGAAATCCTGGTGCAGTTCCACCCTCTCCACGACTCATGTCTGGAAGCGGAATACGGCATCCCCCTGCCCGACCGCCGCGCCTTCACGCGCATTGCCCACTACCAGCAAGGCTGGGACTGGGGCCCCAAGATGCCCTCATGCGGCATCTGGAAGCCGGTGTACATCACAAATTCTAGTCAATCTAGAGAGTCTAGACAATCTAGACAATCTAGAATAGAATTCCGACAGGAACCCGACTCCATCGGCCAAAGCTTCTCCTTCTACCGCGACGGCAAACCTCTCTTCATCAAAGGTGCCAACTGGATTCCCGTCCACAGCTTCCCAGTCGACGACAGCGCCAACCGCACACGCTACCGCACCCTGCTATGCTCTGCCAAAGAGGCTGGTTTCAACATGCTGCGCGTCTGGGGCGGCGGCATCTACGAGCACGACTACTTCTTCGACCTCTGCGACTCGCTCGACATCATGGTGTGGATGGACTTCAACTTCAGCACCATGCTCTACCCCGACAACCCACAAATGCTGGAGAGCATCCGCGAGGAGGCCTACCAGAACGTCACTCGCATCGCCAAGCACCACTGCATCGTCCTCTGGTGCGGCAACAACGAGGTGAAGAACGGATGGGAAGACTGGGGATGGCAAGGCGTCTACAACTGGACCCCCGAGCAGCGCGCCCACCTCGAGAAGGCCATGGACACCATCTTCGGATATCCTAGTGCATCCGGTAACTCTAGCTCGACCAGCATCCTCGCTCAAGCCGTCCGCGACTGCGACCCCTACCACCGCCCCTACATCACCACCTCCCCCCTCTATGGATGGGGTCACCCCGAATGCGTAACCCACGGCGACAGCCACTATTGGGGCGTATGGTGGGGCGAGGAGCCTTTCGAGAAATACAAGGAGAAGACAGGCCGCTTCATGTCGGAATTCGGATTCCAGAGCTACCCCATGATGAGCACCATACGACGCTTCTGCCCTGAAGACCAGCTCTACATCGACTCTCCTACCATGCGTAGCCACCAGAAGCATGGCCGCGGCCGCGAAATCATCGACAAAGCCATGATGCAGTACTACGGCTTCGACAGCAAGAGCCTGCCACTGGAGGACTATGTATATGTGAGCCAGCTGCTCCAAGCCTGGGGCACCGGCTACGGCATCTTCTGCCACATCATTAACAGTCCACAAGGCAATGAGATTCAAAATTCTAAATTCAAAATTCATAATTCCCACTGCATGGGCACTCTCTACTGGCAACTCAACGACTGCTGGCCTGTGGCATCGTGGAGCAGCATCGACTACTATGGCAACTGGAAAGCCCTCCACTACCGCGTCCAAAGCCTCTACGACAACAATGTAGACCTGGCAAAATGGGAACGTTACTACAGCGTCTACCCTAAAGACCGTGCATACAAAAAAGCGAAATTCAATGCACAATTCACAATTCACAATTCACAATTAAAAGTCACAGTCACCGCCCAAAGCGACCTCTACGATATCTACATTGACACCGAACCCCACATCGACGGCCACTTCAGCAGCAACTTCTTCGACCTCAAGACCGGCGAAAAGAAGACTGTCACCTTCATCCCCGTCGCCCCCTCGGCCGACCTGAAGAATGTAAAGGTGACAGTCCGGACCCTCAACGAGCTTTACAGCCGCTAAAGCCTCTTCAACGCTTCTGCTGCGGGTTCATAGCCCCGCGAGGCTGCTTGTCCGTACCAGTATTTGGCTTTCTTGAGGTCTCGTTCAACGCCGTTCTCTCCTCCCTCATACATCACCGCAGCGTAATACATGCCCATCACGTTGCCCGCCTCGGCACCCTTGACGAACCATTTGAGTGCCACGGTGGCATCCTCCTCGACATTGATGCCCTCCAGATAGCAGAAGGCTAGCATCACAAATCCCCGTCCGTAACCGTTCTCGGCGGCACGGCTGTACAGTTCGAAGGCTTTCCGGTGGCTCAGTATCACGCCATGCCCCTTCTCGTACATGTAGCCCAAATTGCACATTCCCTCCAGGCTGCCAAGGTCTGTAGCGAGCTGGAAATAGCGGAAAGCACTGTCGTAGCTCGCCTTCGCCTCGTATAGGTTGCCCAGACGGTTGCAGGCCTCGTATGAACCTCCCTCCACCGAACGCTCGAGCCACCTTACGGCCTCCGCGGTGTCGGGCTGGCAACCATAACCGTCGAGATAGCACGTCGCCAACGCATTCATAGCCTGTAGGCTACCCATAACGGCGGCTGTATCAAAGTAATTCTTGCCGAGCTGCTCACTTTGGGCACACCCCACACCGTTCAGACGCGCAAGGCCCATCTGGTAATAGGCCGAGCTGCTCTGGCCACGGCGTGCCACCTGTTCAAAAAGGCTGTACGCTGCCACGGGGTCTGCATCCATACCGGCACCGCGCTGCTGCAAGACACCGTATGCCACGGCTCCCTCATAATTGCCGCGGCGGGCAGCTGTGTAGAAATACTCGGCCGCATCGGCATAGCGTTCCTCCCTGACGTAGTTGCGTCCGATGAAAAGGCTGGCATCAGCACTGCCGTTATGGTGGGCACTCCAATAGTAGTAGACCGCAGAGTCGCCATTGCGCTCCAGTCCTCCCTTGCCGTAATTGTAGTACTCGGCAAGCTGGTATGCGGCATTGCCCACTCCTCGGGCTGCTGCAATACGCAGATACGGCAACGCCCTCATGGTGTCGACAGACACACCACAACCCTCAAGGTATGAGCGACCGACATAGTAGGTTCCCATCACTTCGCCCAACGAGTCGGCAGCGGCATAATAGTAGAAAGCCCTCTTCCTGTCGAGCGGCAAGAACTGTCCGATACGGTGGAAGTCGCCAAGATAGCACATCGACTCGCCATGACCTTTCATCGCCGCCCTACGGTAACACTCCACAGCCTTCACCGAATCGAAAGCAAGACCTCCAAGTCCCGACTCGTAGAAGTTGCCCACCTTGAAGATTCCTTCCGCCACATCGTTGTCGGCCAACAGCTGATAGTATTCCAGCGACTTGTGCAGGTCTTTCTCACCCACAGCCATACCCGTCTCATAGCAGTAGCCCAGCGCACGGATGGCATCCACATACCGCATGTCGGCCGATTGCTGCAGATAGCCCACCCCACGAGCCTTGTCGCCTTCGCTGCCATTGCCGAGATGCCCGTTGATATACAGCAGACCGAGACGGTAGAGCGACATGCCTGTTCCGGCCTGCTCATAATACTTGGCGGCCTTCTTGTAGTCGGGTTCCTTGCCGTCATAGCCGTCCTCCAGGAAACGGCCTTTCATCGTCAGGCAGTATCCGTTCTTCTTCTTGACGCCTTTCTCCAACGCCGTCTTCGCCTTGTCCTCCTTACCAAGGTTGGCATAAAGGACCGTAAGATAGTAGTATCCGTCTGTATTCCCCTTGGCTATCATCTCGTCATAGCACCCTTCAGCATCTGCTATTTGGCCTTGTCCGATATAGAAGTCCGCCAACTCCTGGTAGGCCTCGTCGTCGCCCAGCTCGATGGCGCGACGGTAGTAGAGTTCTGCCGCACGCTTGTCGCCCTCCTCGGTGGAATGGAACGACGCCACCGTGCGGGCACACGGGCTGTATCCATACTCGTCAGCGCCACGGTACAGGAGGTCGAGCATCTTGCCCGTACTCTCCTCTACACCCCAACCCATATAGTAAAGCCGCGAGAGGTCGAAGCAAGCCTCGCCCTTACATTCATCGTTGCCCTCTTGGGCTAGGATGCGTTCCAGATATTCAACGGCCTCGGTATAACGCTCCGACCGTATCATCATGGAGGAGAGCATATAACGGCACGCCTGGCTGCCCATTGTGTCGCCCCGTTGCCAGTAGGCTACCGCTTTGGCACTGTCGCGCAGAGCGGCATCGTCGGGGAACATGTACTGCCGGCCGGCAATATAATATGCATAATCGTAATTCGGCATATTGCTGCAGACATCGCTGATGATCTGCTGCCCTTTGCCCTCGTCGGTGGCTACACCATGACCCATGAAATACATCTCAGAGGCCGTCACCATGCTGCCGGGATAGCGCCAACGCACACCCTCGTTGACGTATTGCCAGGCTTTCTTGTAGTCTCCTTCCGATACATAGTGGTCGCCTAGACGCATTGTCGAGGACCAGTCTCCCTGCTTTGCGGATTTCTTCCACAGTCCGACAGCACGCTCCTTGTCGACCTTGTAGCCGTAAAGGCCGTAATAATAGGCATCGCCCATGTAGGCGAGACCCCAGCTGTCGCCCTTCTTGGCAGCAAGTTCCAGAAGTCGCACGGCCTCGGCGGTGTCGCGTCGCACCACAAGCCCTCTCAAGTGGCACATCGCCATCATGACCATTGCCTTAGGCTCACCCTTGTCGGCATACTCTCTACGCAAGGCCACACAACGTGCAGTGTCCTTCTCGACGAGGGTACCCCTCAGGTAATATGTCGAGAGTATCATACACGCCTCTACGTCGCCGCTCTTGGCGGCAGCGGTGAGGAGCTGCAGCGCTTTCGACGAATCCTGTGCAACTCCGGCACCTGTCTCATAGCACCTCGCCAGCAGCACCATCGAACCTGCATCGCCTCCGTTGGCCTTTTCTATTAGCTTCTGGTCGGCCTGCGCCATGACCGTCACAGCAAAGAAAGCATAAAACGCAAATAACAAGAACTGTCTATTCATTAAGCAAAATCCAAAAATAAGTTGCGTTATTAATAATAGCTATTTCGTTGACTATAACCAATAAATAATCTTTAAACCTTAAACCCTAAA
>JAFSKP010000153.1 GCA_017448905.1 Bacteroidales bacterium
CAAGGATTAAGACATGAGGTGCAGTGACTCACAGGTGGTGCCGATGACGCTCCCAGCATATCTTCCCGAAAAACAAGGATTAAGACATGAGGTGCAGTGACTCACAGGTGGTGCCGATGACGCTCCCAGCATATCTTCCCGAAAAACAAGGATTAAGACTGGCTCTCCTTGCGCTTTGCAACCGTCTCGGCTGCCCTCCCAGCATATCTTCCCGAAAAACAAGGATTAAGACGTTAACCTGTGTGTTCATCAGGTTCTCAAATTCTGCTTCCAGCATATCTTCCATAAAAAAAGGATTAAAACGAGGAGAGATTACTCTCCATATAGAGCAAACGATGTTACGCCTTTGTCACAAAAAAAAGTGTTCAATTGTTTGCGGCAGCATTTATGGTAAACGATTATTCCGAATAACCCCAAAAAACAATGTATTATAGCAAAAGCCAATGTTTAAATGCAAAAACATGCGAAAAGTCAAAAATAAGCAAAAATCTTTTTCGCGTATTTTCATTATTTCGCACTATTTCGCATTAAAAAAACTTTCGGATTTATGCGGATAATCATTTATGGTAATTCAAGAATGTAATTCATGGTCATTCGTGGAAAAAACACCTGTCGGCTTCGCCGACATGGAAACCACGAATTGCCATAAAATCATTTTACGGATTTTCGTGAATCGATTGAAAATCCATCACATTTGTGGCGTTTGCGGATGGTCATTTCGGTTATATGGCTCGGATAACTCGCCAAAATCGAAAAACCAAATCACTTTTGGCCAACTATCTACATTTTTTTATCTTTGCACAATAAAACAATTATTGAGAATAATGGATAAACGCTTTATTGGCAGGGATTTAGAATTCCGAACTATCTGACGAGTATAGGTGGCTTTATTCCTCGCTGTTCAAGTCGCCCGATGCCTATATCAGGATTATCGAAATCCTCTTCAAAAACAAAAAAAACGATTTCTCGCTTAAAATCAAATCTCTATCATTTATTTCTGAAGTTTCGGGAGTGGGATAATTTATTGAAATCGCGTGTCTTCGACACGCATAGATGACTTGCAGTACTTACAAGGTTTTTCCGCTAGCCCGTCGATGGGTTTTTTCTTCTCACCGTGCCTCTTTGCAACTCAGTTGCGAGAGAGGGGATGTATCTTTGCATCCAGAAAATACAAATAAAAACCACACAGTCATGTCTCATAATCACCACGATACCGACAACGAGAAGCACTGCCACGAACACGATGGACAGTGCTGCCACCATCACTGCCACGGGAATGATGAACAAAAACACCACCACGACGGGCACGAGCACCACCACGAGTCGTCACCCAAAAGGCAGATAGCCGTCATCGTCGCTGCTGCACTGCTGCTTGGAGTGGCCTACCTGATAGAGAGGAGCTGCAAGCTCCCCACATGGCAAATGCTGCTTGTCTACCTTGTGCCCTACCTGCTCGTCGGTTTCGGCACCCTGAAGGAAGCCGCAGAAGGCATTCTGCACGGCGAGGTCTTCAACGAGCATTTCCTCATGTCCATCGCCACCATCGGGGCTTTGGCAATCGGCTTTATGCCGGGAGCCGACACCGAATTCCCGGAGGCCGTCTTCGTCATGCTCTTCTTCCAGGTCGGCGAGCTCTTTGAGGGCTACGCCGAAGGCAAGAGCCGCGAGAGCATCGCACACCTGATGGACATCCGTCCCGACACCGCCACAGTGCTGCGCGACGGTATAGAGCAAGTCGTCTCGCCCGACCAGGTCGCCGTAGGCGAAACGATTGTTGTCCGTCCCGGCGACAGAGTACCCCTCGATGCCGTCATCATAGAAGGTGAGTCCGCCCTCAACACCGTGGCGCTGACCGGCGAGAGCATGCCCCGCGAAGTGGCAGCGGACGACGAAATCATTTCGGGATGCGTCAACATCAGCGGAGTACTGAAGGCCAGAGTGACAAAGAGTTACGGCGAAAGTACGGTATCGAAAATCATCAACCTCGTCGAGAACGCCGCCGAGCACAAGTCGAAGAGCGAGACCTTCATCAGCCGTTTCGCACGCATCTATACGCCCATCGTGGTCTTCGCAGCTATTGCGCTGGCTATTGTTCCGCCACTCATTTCACAATTCACAATTCACAATTCACAATTCGCAATCTGGCTCTACCGCGCCCTGATGTTCCTCGTCGTCAGCTGCCCTTGCGCCCTCGTCATCAGCGTCCCCCTCTCCTTCTTCGGCGGCATCGGTGGAGCTTCACGGGAAGGCATCCTCATCAAGGGTGCCAACTATATGGATGTCCTCGTCAAGGTAGGCACCGTGGTCTTCGACAAGACCGGCACACTCACGCATGGTCGCTTCGCCGTCGAGGCCGTGCATCCTGAGAAATACGACGAACAGCACCTGCTTCACCTCGCCGCTCATGTGGAGCATTTCTCGACGCACCCCATCGGTGCCGCCCTGCGTGACGCATTCCCCGACGAAGCTACCGACGGCTGCGAGGTGACCGACATCACCGAAGTCGCCGGACACGGCATCAGCGCCACGGTAGGGTTGAACCATCCCGACGTGTCACAGACCGTCAGTATAAGAGTCAGTGTCGGCAACGCCAAGATGATGGAATCCCTCGGCATCAAGTGGCACGAATGCGAGCTGACAGGCACCATCATCCATGTAGCCATCGATGGAGAATACACCGGCCACATCGTCATCAACGACAAGATAAAAGAAGACAGCGCCACTGCCATCAAGGATCTGAAAACCCTCGGCATTGAGCGTACCGTCATGCTCACCGGCGACAGCGAGACGGTAGCCGCCAACGTGGCCTCCAAGCTCGGCCTCGACGAGTACCACGCCCAGCTCCTCCCTGCCGACAAAGTGGAGCTGTTCAAAGCAATCAAACAATCAGGCAATCAGGCAATCAAGCAATCAAGCAATCACACCGTGGCTTTCGTCGGCGACGGCATAAACGATGCACCCGTGCTTGCTCTTGCCGACGTGGGCATAGCCATGGGAGGACTGGGCAGCGATGCCGCCATCGAGGCTGCCGACGTGGTGCTGATGGACGACAAGCCATCGAAGATAGCCCTCGCCATCGGCATCGCACGCCGCACGCTCCGCATCGCCAAGCAGAACGTCATCTTCGCCATCGGTGTCAAGGCCGCCGTCCTCCTGCTCGCCGCCTTCGGCATCGCCACCATGTGGATGGCCGTATTCGCCGACGTCGGAGTCACCGTCCTCGCCGTCCTCAACGCCATGAGGACGCTGAAATTCAATTCTTTTTTATAAAAAATGTTAAAAACGGACGGACAATGTAATATTTGGTAGTTTTGAAACGTATTGTTTTATAGTAGCAAGAAACACATTCCAACATATCAGATAACATGATAAGAAGATACGGAATTCGCATTTCGAAATACCAGAATCGGAATTGCCCTCCGGCATCAACATGGTGAAAATCGGCGACCGTCCTGCCCGCAAGATAGTGACAATCCGTTGAATGAAAAAAACAAAAAAAAATGACTGACGAAGAAACGCTGTCCCGTGCCGGCATCCGTGTGACTTCAGTGCGGATGATGATCTGGAGACAGGTGCGGCACAGCACCGAAGGTGTTTTCAGCCTCGCCGACCTCGAAGAGGCGATGCCTACTGTCGACAAGTCGACGTTGTTCCGCACCCTCACACTTTTCAGCGACGCACACCTGCTCCATAATGTCGACGACGGCAGCGGCTCGCAGAAATACTGCGTCTGCCACCATGACGACACACGCCACTGCATGGGTCATGTCCACCTCACCTGCACACGCTGCCACAACACCTTCTGCATGACCGACGTTCCCATACCACCGGTGCCTCTCCCCGACGGTTTCATTCCCGAGGAGACCGAGTACGTCGTGAAAGGAATCTGCCAGCAGTGTTCCAGGAAAAGGCCATAATACAGGCACGCCGGGAACGGTGTCTCCGGCAGTACCCACGTCAGCCTTACCACATGCGCAGAATCGCGGTCCGGCCTACCAGTCGGAATCCCAGTCGGTGCTGCTGCTGCTCCAGCTGTCGCTGCTACTCCAACTGTCGTCGCTGTCCCAGTCGTCATCATCGTCGCTTAAACTGCCGTTGTCGTACCAGTTCGACTCCTCAAATTTCATTCCCTCATGGCCTGAATACTTGTACTGGTCGGCATTGTCGCTGTTGATGGCCTCCGACAAGATTGCCGCCTCTGTGGCCTCGAGCCAGTCGTCGGTAGCGGCGTCATACTTGTACCACTTGTCATTCTGGTTGTAGTACTCGCTGTTGTTGTATTTGTAGTATCCGTCGGGTATTCCGTCGGAGCCGGCGATGGCAATGATGGCCATGAGAACAAATAAAGCGGTAAGACAGCCGCACCCCCAGCGTTTTGTCTTTTTGCTTTTGTCGGTTCCATTACCTTTGGGATTATGGGCTTTCTGGTCCACAATCTCGGCACGCAGACGCTGGTACAACTCACCGACAGCATAGGCTTCGTCGGCTCCCTGGTAGCGGATGGCACGTTCGCCGTTGGCCTTGTTCTTATAGACGACACAGTCGCCCGTGTCGGTCTTGTAGATGCCGAAAGCCTTTGGTTCGGTGATGTTCTTACCTATGAAGAAGCGGGTAATCTCCTCGGGAGGCAGATTGTGTGCCGCATACCAGGCTTGGAGTTCCTCGATGGTCTTGGGCTGCTCGGAAGCCGTCCGGTTAGCACCTGAAAGCGGTGCTCCACATCTGGGGCAGTTCTGGCTCGTCTCGTCAACCATCGAACCGCAGTAGTCGCATTTGATATTCATCTCTATCTATTTTGTATATAACTGACGACAAGTTCTGCAGGATAATCAGGCTTCTGCGCCAAACTGCATGAGGAATGCCTTGATGAACTCGTCGATCTTGCCGTCCATCACGCCGGTGACATCGCCAGTCTGGTAGCCGGTGCGGTGGTCCTTGACACGGCGGTCGTCCATCACGTAGCTGCGTATCTGGCTGCCCCATTCTATCTTTTTCTGGCTGGCCTTGATTTTGGCCTGCTCCTCCATGCGGTGCTTCATCTCGCGGTCATAGAGCTGTGAGCGCAGCAGCCTCAACGCGTTCTCTTTGTTCTTGGGTTGGTCGCGTGTCTCGGTATTCTCGATGAGGATCTCTTCCTCCTCGCCTGTGTAGGGGTCCTTGTACTGGTAGCGCAGGCGTACGCCGCTCTCCACCTTGTTGACGTTCTGCCCGCCAGCACCGCCGCTGCGGAAAGTGTCCCAGCTGAGGCGGGACTGGTCAACGACCACTTCAATGGTGTCGTCAACCAGAGGGGTGACACTCACCGATGCGAAGCTTGTCATACGCTTGCCTTGGGCGTTGAAGGGGCTGACACGCACCAGACGGTGCACACCCGTCTCGCTCTTGAGGTAGCCGTAGGCAAAGTCGCCCTCAATCTGCATCGTGACGCTCTTGATGCCGGCCCCGTCGCCGTCGAGCGAGTTGCTGATGGCCACCTTGTAACCTGTACGCTCGGCATAGCGGATATACATACGCATCAGCATCTCGGCCCAGTCCTGAGCCTCCACACCGCCAGCGCCGGCATTGATGCTGAGCACGGCATCAAGACGGTCACTCTCGTTACGCAGCATATTCTTGAATTCCAGCTCTTCGACGAGTTTTGTCGTGGTCTCAATCTGTTTCAGCATCTCTTCTTCGGTGGCATCGCCGGCCTCAAAGAATTCCGACATCACCATCATGTCGTCGCAGCTGTCGCTGACGGCCTTGTAGGCCGAAGTCCATGTCTTTTTGCTCTTGATGTCGAGCATCACTTTCTTGGCCTCTTTCGGATCGTTCCAGAAGTCGGCGGCTTCTGTTTTCTTCTCTTCTTCGTTTATCGATACAAGAAGGTTGTCGATGTCGAGGAATTTTTTCAGCGACTCTTTGCGTCGGTCAAGGTCCTTGACTGTTTCAGGAATGGTCATTTATTGTTGATTGCTTGAATGTTTGATTGCTTGATTGCTTGATTGTTTGATTGCTTGATTGCTTGATTGCTTGATTGTTTGATTGCTTGATTGCTTGAATGTTTGATTGCTTGAATGTGCAAGTAATTTCACTTTTCACTTCGTAACTACCCGGCAAGCAAACCTCTGAGCCATGCAATCTCCTCTTTCCAGAGGGCCGGGTCGGGGGTCTCGAGGATGATAGGCATGCCGTCGAAGCGGGGGTCGTTCATGAAGCGTGAGAAGAACGCCTTGCCTATGGCGCCGTTGCCGAGGGTTTCGTGGCGGTCGACGTGGCTACCCGAGCCTTTCTTGCTGTCGTTGAGGTGGATGGCACGCAGGTATCTGAAGCCTACGATACGGTCGAACTCATCGAAGCAGAAGTTGTAGCCCATCTCGGTCGAGATGTCGTAGCCGGCGGCAATGGTGTGGCAGGTGTCGATGCATACGCCCACACGGCTTTTGTCGTCGACGCCATCGATGATGCGGGCCAGATGCTCGAACTTCCAGCCGAGGTTGCTGCCCTGTCCGGCGGTGTTCTCGATGACGGCGGTGACGCCTTGCGTCTTGGCGAGGGCGAGGTTTATTTCGCCGGCTATCTGGTCGAGGCAATCCTCCTCGCTCATCTTCTTGAGGTGGCTTCCGGGGTGGAAGTTCATGAGATGCAGCCCTAGCTGTTCGGCGCGTTGCATCTCGTCGAGGAAGGCGGCGCGCGATTTCTGTAGGGTCTCCCCGTCGGGCGAGCCGAGGTTGATGAGGTAGCTGTCGTGGGGGAGAACGTAGTGGGGGTCGAATCCGCGCTCTACGAGCAGTTTGCGGAAGGCTGCGACCTCCTCCTGGGCGAGGGGCTTGCTGACCCAGCTGCGCTGGTTGCGGGTGAATAGGGCAAAGGCGTTGGCACCTATGGCTTCGGCATTGAGGATGGCGTTGCAGATGCCTCCCGATGCGCTGACATGTGCTCCGATGTATTTCATATTGTCTGTCGTTTGATGACGTCAGCCGCAGGATGCGGTTGTTTACAGTGTCTACTGCTCAGGGGCGAACATGGGATCCCAGGCGGGAAGCATGATGGGCTTCTGCGAGAGGAGGGCGCGGATGTTGGCGGGGATGTATTTCTCGTCGAGGACGACGCGGAACATGTACTCGTTGAACCACTCGTTGCTCATGATGAGGTTGCCTTGGTAGCCGTAGTTGGGACCCCAGCTGTTCTCTACCATCCACTTCAGTGGCTTGCCGTCCTTGTCGAGGTCGACGGCACAGAGGGTCATGGCATGGCTGGAGCCGCTGGCGAAGGTGCTGACGCGCTGCTTCTTGTCCATGCCGAAGGTGGTACCCATCAGCGAGGCGTAGTCGTAGTTGCCCGGATCCATGTAGCCCTTCTCGCGGTCGAGGAACTTGCCCACGTCGCAGCTGAAATACATCATGGTGCTGTCCTTGATACTGGCGATGCACATGGGTGCTATATCGCTCATAGGCAGATTGATATAGCGCCAGTTCTGACCGTCGTAGACGTGGCGGTCGTATTGGATTTCGTATACCTTGTAGTACTCGCGGGTGGGGTCGTTCATGACCATGTAGTATTTCGAGAAGTCGGTCTTGGCATATTTCTCATAGAACGATTTCGGGGTGTAGGTCTCGGTGCTTACTGCCTCGCCCTTGGCGTTGCGCTCGGTCCAGGTGAACTCCGTCGGGGGCTCGCCCATGGTGAGGGCCAGCATGCGGTATATGACGCTGAGCATCTCGGTCTTGCGGGCGTTGAGCTTCTGGGCGGTCATTCCCTTCTGTGCCGCCATCTCGCGGAGCTCGAGGCCATACTCGCGGAGCTTGAGAGAGAGGAGGTTGCTGATGCTCGAGGTGTTGTTGGTGTTGTAGGTCTCGGGCATCACGTCGCTGGGCACGAGGCCGTATTTCTCGGTCAGGTTGGCTATGCCGGTGAACTGGCCGCCGTCGCCGATGGGGTTCTTGAAGAGCCATTCCACTTCCTGGTCGCTCATGGGTTTCTTGTAGGTGTCGATGATGGCCTGGAGGAAGAGGTTGCTCTTCTCGAGCTGGTCGTAGAAGAAGAGGTAGGCCTGCGAGAACTGGAAGTTGTCGGGCAGGTTGAACTTGCGGATGGCCTTGTTGCGCATGACGTTCATGCCGGTGAACATCCAGCAGCGCCCTGAGGACTTCTGGTCGGTGACGGCTTTGCTGACGACGCGGTTCGAGAAGTGGGAGTCGAACTTGGTGGCGTTCTCGTAGTTCATGGCCAGTTTGGCGGGGCTCTGGGTGACGAGGATGTTGCGCATGGCTTTGTCGCTGGCACTGTTGCCATACGATTTCTTGATTTGCTGCATCATGTCGCTGCTGATGCCGCCCTGGGCTTGCGCTCCCATTGCAGCCATCGCCAGTGCAAGAGTAAAGATTATTTTCTTCATAGATATTGTGTTTAATAGTTTCTTTTTGGTGATAATGCGTTATAGTGTTATTACGTAATTACTGATAATAAGCAACATAAAACGCCAAAGCGATATACTCCGACGGTGCAAAGTTAGTAAAAAAAGATTATTTACAAGTTCTGGCTGTAAGGATTATTGGAATTATTGGCATAGGAAGGGGTCCATTCAGGTCATCCCCATCCGTCAACGATTCCGGTTGGCACGTTGCTGCCCGATCTTCATCAACTCGGCCATCCTTTGTTGTATCTTGTCAGAGTTCGGGTTCCTGGTAGCGTGGGTGACTGTTCCAGCACCTTTGCAGCTTCCGCATTTCGGGGCGAATGCATCCGAAACTGCAAATAAGGACAAGAATAAAAAACACGGAAAAAAAAGAATCCTCCTCATAGCGACAATGTTACGGGAGAAAAGAAATAAACGGTATTAAAACCATTGTGACCCCGGCGGGATTCAAACCCACGACTTTCGGAACCGGAATCCGACGTTCTATTCAGCTGAACTACGGGGCCAAAAAAACAATGTAAAAACGCTATTGTGGCCGTTTTATTATGTTTTTTTTGAAAAAAAATCAAAAAAAATGGCAACAGATTAATAATCATCGGGATTCATAACGGTTTTCGCCCATGTTTCACCGCCGGTTTAATGGATTCGTTTTAGCGGTGATGCTCACTGCATTCATCTATATTTACATGGTGTTCGCAGCCTTCGGCACGAAGGCATACCAGTCGATGGAGATTTTCTCGCTTTGGCCGAGCATGCTCATCAGGCTCGCGGGCCACAGCGGACGACTTTCTCAAGCACGGGCAGCAGGTCTTTCATGGTGCTGATTTTCTTGTCGTAGATGAGGATATAGGGGTTTGCTCCACGTTGGTCGCAGGCCATAGCAGTCGTAGGCGCACTCCATCTTCTCGGTGTCGGTGACGAAATAGGGGCTGATGTAGCCGCGGTCAGATGGTCTTTAGGTTTTGCTCCCCTTTCACTAAACCTTTGCTCAAATATTGCCACCCTCCTATGTGCCACCTTTGATGCAAACTTGATCCTTCTTCGGTCTCTCGGCGATGGTTGTCGGCAGAGCCGACGGCATACCACGACAAAATAGGCTTCAAAAAGCCTCATGCTCATCTCATTCTCGGCAGTTGCTCATCTCGTTTTCGCGAGCTGTACAACTCATGGTATATGAGATGAGTATCTCGCGAGAACGAGATACTCATCTGCAAAAAGCGA
>JAFSKP010000154.1 GCA_017448905.1 Bacteroidales bacterium
AATTATTTAACAATTATTTAATTAATAGAACTCCCCTTATAATAAGCGCGGAAAAATCTGTAAACTGTAAACTGTAAACTGTAAACTATAAACTGTAAACTGTAAACTATAAACTGTAAACTGTAAACTGTAAACTGTAAACTGTAAACTGTAAACTTTACTATGTTGGTATTTAAGTTTTTTGTTTCCGTTCCCTTTTGATGCAATTCCCATCAGAAAAGGTTCAGTTCAGGCGGATATCTTTGACGTTGAGTTGGATTTCGGTTTTGCCGCGCCAATAGTTCTCTTCGAGATGGTAGCAGACATCGAACATCTGCTGACGGCTGACAGGACCATAGTAGGCACCCAACTGAAAACCAATGGCTGGGTAGGCATTGGAGCTGTCGGAGGAGAGCACTGAAAACTTAAGATGGTTCGAACCTACGATTCGAGGCGGCTGAAGGGGGTTGCTTTCGAGATGGCGAGTGCAGAACAGGGGTACAGCGTTGTCGGGTCCGAAAGGCGAGAACTGCTTGAGTATACGCAGGAACTTGGGAGTGATGTCGGAGAAATGGACTTCGGCATCGATGAGCAGTTCTGGGGTGGTGGCCTCAGGAGGCATCGTGCGGCTGACCACCTCCTCGAAACGTTCGACAAAGCGGTCGAAATTCTCCGGACGCAACGAGACACCGGCAGCACTCTTGTGTCCGCCGAAATGTTCAAGCAGGTCACTGCATTCCTCGAGTGCCGCATGGACATCGAACTCCTTGATACTGCGTGCCGAACCGACATACAGGTCGTCAGTGGAGCGTGTGAGTACTATGGCCGGACGATAGTAGGTCTCGACGAGGCGTGAGGCAACAATGCCCACCACACCGCGGTGCCAGCCCTCGCCAAAGAGGACAATGGAGCGACGTGTGGCGAGCGTAGGGTCGGCATCGAGTCGACGCTTAGCATCGTCGGTAGCTTGTGTGTCGAGACCTTTACGCTCGTTGTTGTAGTTGTTTATCTCCTCGGCTAGACGCGATGCCATCTCTCGGTTCTCAGCAAGTAGCAGTCGCACAGAGTCGAAGGCACTGTGTATACGTCCGGCAGCATTGATACGTGGACCGACAAGGAAAACAAGGTCGCTAATATTCAAATCCTTGACGAAGTATGACTCCTTCCCTGCGGCGGATGTCTTGTCGTCTTTTGTACGCGGCTCAATGTGTCCGTAGGTGAGTATGGCCTCGAGGCCTGGGCGGGGGCAGGTATTGATGACCTTGAGGCCAAAAGCGGCAAGCACACGATTCTCGCCTGTCATGGGGACAATGTCGCTGGCAATGCTGACAGCAACAAGATCGAGATAACGCAACAGCTTGACCTTAAGCATCTCCATATTGCGCCTCTGCACGGCAGTGAGTTCGCCCGCCGAGTCGCAGAGACGCACGCCTATCTTCTGTTCCATATAGGCCTCGACGATTTTGAAGCCAATGCCGCAGCCGGAAAGCTCCTTATAGGGATAGGGACAGTCGGCACGTTTGGGGTCGAGGACGGCGCAGCAGGGTGGCAACACATCGCCTGGCAGGTGATGGTCGCCGACGATGATGTCGATGCCAAACTGATTGGCATACTCCACCTGCTCCACGGCCTTGATGCCACAGTCGAGAGCAATGATAAGCTTGACGCCAGTGTTTCTGGCGTAGTCGATACCTTGGAAGGATATGCCATATCCTTCGGTATCGCGATCAGGAATATAGAAGTCGATATTGTAGTGTAGCGTGTGGAAGTAGCTGTAGACGAGGGCCACAGCCGAGGTGCCGTCGACGTCGTAGTCGCCATATATGAGCATCCGTTCTTTCTTCCGGATTGCATCATTGATGCGTGCAACGGCACGGTCCATGTCCTTCATGAGGAATGGATCGTGAAGTTGGTCAAGTCCCGGACGGAAGAAACGCTTTGCCTCGTCGAAGGTAGTGACACCACGCTCTACAAGTAGCGTGGCAAGAATTTTGTCCACGCCCAAAGAATCCGCAAGTTTTTCAACAACTTCTATATCATAATCTTTCCTTAATATCCAACGTTTTTCTTTCATTTTTTCATGGGCGTAAAATTACAAACTTTTCGCGACATGAAAAAAGTTTTTTTCGGCATCCCCTCGAAAAAAGGGAAAATACAGATGCAACATCCTGATTTTATGATTATTATTTTTTAGAACAAGTGAACAAGATTAAGATTCATGTCATACAGACATTCGGGGCTCATTTCCTGCGGAATTTGGCAAGGATATTGTAGCGCAGTATATTGGCACGGTAGATGCGCGAAGCGAGCCAAGTACAGAGAGGCATCGTGGCCACAAGCAGAGCCATGGAGAGCCACAACTGCCATAAGGACACGCCGAAAGGAACCCGTATCATCATGGCCACAGGCGAGGTGAAAGGAATGACGGAAAGCACCTGGCTCAAGGTGCCTGAAGGGGCATCGATCATGGCCGGCATCATCAGGATGACCGCCAGCAGGGGGATGGTGACGGGCAGCGAGAAGAGAGACGTGTCGGTATCGCTGTCGCTCATAGCCCCGGCAGCAGCGAAGAGCGTGGCATAGAGCAGGTAACCGAAGACAAAATAGAAAAGGAAAACAGGCAGAATGACTCCAAAGTCGATGGAGGCAATGCCCTCGACAATCTGCGGCAGGTCCGACATGTCGGCTGCCTGCTGCATCTGTGCCGCCGCATCGTCACCCTTGGTGGCGAGTTCCGTGATGTTGTGTCTGGCCGTGGCGGTGCTGAAGAGGTCGCTGTTGGCCACCTGTATGCCGCCGACGGCAATGCCAGTGAGAGCCACCCATAGCATGAATTGCGTCAGACCGACGAGAGCAATACCCACAACCTTGCCCATCATGAGCTGGAAAGGCTTGACTGAGCAGACAATGAGCTCGACAATGCGATTGGATTTCTCCTCGACGACGCCGCGCATCACCTGGCTGCCAAACATGAATATCGCCACGTATATGAGCATCGCCAGCACAAGGCCGAGAGCCGTCTTCACCTCGGTGAAGGCCTCGCGTCCGGTCTCGAAATCCTGCGTACGCAGGTTGATCTTGGTGCCGGTAATCATGGCATACTCGTCGTCGCTGATGCCATGGGCCTGCAGCAGACGGTTGCGGAGAATCCGCTGCAGCTGGCGGTCGACATCGCTGCGCACCTGCTGGGACGGCAGGTTGCGTCGGTAGTAGAGGCATGCGTCGGTGGGCAGAGCCTCGCTGGCACGGCTGCGTATGTAAACTATCGCTGTCACCTCGTCGTCGGCATCCATAGTGCGTCGCGCATAGTCGAACGTGGCGGCATAGCGGTACTCTATCCCGTCGGTGGAGACGAAACGGCTGTCGCCGCGCTGCATGTCGTCGCGGTCGAGGCCTCCGAAGACACCCGACTCGTCGGCGACGAGTATCACACTCTTATCAATTGGCTTCAATGCCAGGTAGATGGGGATAGCATAGACCAAGGCCAGCAAGATGGGTACCAGAATGGTGAGCAGCCAGAAGGATTTCTTGCGGACGCGGGTGACATACTCGCGGCGTATGACAAGCGGAATATTGTTCATTTTTGATGTATAATATATGATAGCTCTACTTATTGCCTGCTATTGTCTCGACGAATATGTCGTTCATCGAGGGGAGGATTTCGCGGAATGAGACGATGCTATGGTGCTTCATTAGGTCAGCAAGCAGGTCGTTGGCACTTCCTCCGCCAGTAGGCGTCAGCTGCATCACCGCTCCGTCGTCCACCACCACTTCGAAGAGGTTCTTGCTGTAAGACCTGCGAATCTGCGAGACGCTGCCGTTCAGCACCACATGCGACTTGTCGATCAGGGCTATGTCGTCACAAAGTTCCTCGACCGACGACATATTGTGTGTCGAGAGTATCACTGTGGCCCCTTTGTCGCGCAGGGCAAGGATTTCGTTCTTGATGAGTGTGGCGTTGACGGGATCGAAGCCGCTGAAAGGCTCGTCGAAGATGAGGACACTCGGTTCATGCAGCACAGTGACAATGAACTGCACCTTCTGTTGCATGCCCTTGGAGAGCTGTTCGACGGGGCGGTTCCACCATTCGGTGATATCGAATCTGTCGAACCAGCGGCGCAGCCTCATTGTGGCCTCGCCGCGCGAAAGGCCTCTGAGCTGTGCAAGATAGATGGCCTGCTCGCCCACACGCATCTTCTTGTAGAGTCCGCGCTCCTCAGGCAGGTAGCCGATGGTTCGAACCTGCTCGTCGGTGATGGGCTTGCCGTCGAGGAGAAGCTCGCCGCTGTCAGGACGGATGATGCGGTTGATGATGCGTAACAAGGTAGTCTTGCCGGCGCCGTTGGGGCCAAGGAGGCCAAAGACCGAGCCTTCGCGCACCGAGAGGCTCACGCCGTCGAGAGCCTTGAAGCCGCCGAACGTCTTGTGGATATTGTTAGCTTGTAGTTTCAATTGAGGGTTTTTGGTTATTGGTTATTGAGTGGCCACGCAGTGAGCTTGGGGGTATTACGTAGCATCTATTTGGTTTTCACTTTTATGAGAATGATCTCGGTCAGAAGCATCAGGAGCGAGAAGATAAGGCACCAACGCCAAAGGCTGCGCCCATCCATACGTTCGCGGAGGAAGACGTCGAGGGGCTTGTCGGGATTAGGAACAACGCTGACGTTATTCAACCCATAGTCGTTGGCTGTACGCTGTAGTGCGTCGACACCAAGGAATGTCATCTTCGACTCGTCGCGCGAATAGTTGAACGAGACACCCTCGCTGACTTCGCCGTCACGCAGTATGTGATAGTTGCCGGCATCCGTATTCATGTTGGCAGTCACCAGACGGCTGCCGCCGACACCGGAACGCACGTCGGGGATTATCTCCTGCACCTCGTCGGCGTCTCGCTTCCGCATCCTGACGGCATGACCCTCGACATCGTACTTTGAAGCCAGCGGCAAGGTCTGCGAGCTGCCGATTGTCGACGCGAGAGCCGAGGGTGTCACGCTGTAGAGTGCCATATTGTAAAGTGTGGGCACGAAGAGAGCCTGTCGCACAAAGTCGGTGTGCGAGTCGCTGAGCGGTGCGGAGATGATGTAGAGATGACCTTCGCCATGCGGCGTGTGGCAGATGTAGTCGTCGCCCCCCGCGAGGGTAATGAGCGGCTCGCGCAACGTCGACGACGTGGAGAGCAGCCTGTGGTATCCGCCGACAGTAGGCAGCTCCATGTTAGCCTCGACGCCCTTCTTGCCGTTGAAGACGTTAAGGTAGAGGGCATTCCCCATATCGACAAACGACGCCGTGACCTTCCCCTCATGCTTGCCTCCAAGCTGTGGGGCATCGAAGAGCGCAAGTGCGGCATTGTATGAGGCGTAGTCGGCATCGGCGGCGGCTACGACGACAAGGGTGCCACCCTGCTGGACGAATGAGTGCAGCGTCTGTGCCATACCCGAGCTGATGGAAGGCAGCTCGTCGAGCAGCACCATGTCATGACCATCGAGGGCAGTGAAATCCATCTGACGCAGCGGCATAGTGGTGCAACGCACCGATGAGTCGCCCTCAAAGAGGGATGCAAGGAAGGGGTTGCGTCCGTTGCCCTCGACAATCAGGCAGTCGACACGGTCGCGGACATTGAGGCTGAAATAGTATACATTGTCGAAAGTCACTGGATAGTCCTCAGTCTCGACCCTACAGTCGAGCACTCCGCTCTCGTCGACAGTGAAATGAAGTTCCACCGCCGAGCTGCTTCGCGCCGCGAGGTCGACGGTGGCAAGTGCACGTTGCCTGTCGCCCACATAGAGTGCCACAGGCACCTTGTCGAGGTCCACGTCGCCCTCGTTGCCGAGCCACACGGTGAGGGATGTGCTGCCGGCACGATGCACAGCGGGGACACCAAGCGCAACAGAGTCGACATAGACGTTGCCCTGCACCGTTGCCGCTAGTGGCACAAGTGTGAGCGTCACCGTGGTGTCGGTGGGCATGGCATCCATAGCCACCGTTGAGGCCTGGAAGTCGGAGACGAGGTATGCATAGCGGTTGATTCCGCTACCACCATGAAGAAAGTCGACCTGACGCCTTGCGATGTCGTGGAGCATCGCCGTGGAGCCGCTAATCTGCACCTCGTCGATGGCCGACAGCATCTCCTCTTTACTGAGCCAGTGGAAATGGCGGCCTTCGACATCGCATGTCAGCAACTGGAAGCGGTCGCCGGGGGCGTAGGCCGCAACAATCTCACGGGCTTTGGTCTTGGCCTTGTCAAGCAGCATGCCGCTGCCGTCGCTGTTCTCCATGCTGAACGAGTTGTCGATGAAGATGCTGACATCGTTGGCTCCTGTGCGCACGTCGGCATCGCCACGCGAGAGGACGGGACGTGCAAAGGCCAGCACCAGGAATACGATGGCAAGGATGCGTGCCACCATGATGAGCAGCTGGCGTAACGTGGACTGGCGGCGTGTCTCGGTCTGTAGCTGCTCCAGTTTGTCGACATTGCTGAAATAGACCTTCCTGTAGCGGCGGAAATTGAAGAGGTGTACCACTATTGGAATGGCAACAGCCAGGAGGCCAAGAAGGAAAAGAGGTGAGGCGAAAGTCATAGATAAAAATGAAAAATGAAAATTAAAACTTGCTCACTGCATTTTTTTGATTCAATTGTGTTGCTCACTACAGTATTTTTTTAAAGTGTTCGCAGGCATACCACGCGGCGGTCACTATTCACCATTCACTATTCACTATTCACTGGTCACTGGTCACTGGTCACTGGTCACTTTCCTACCAAAGTATCGGCATATGCCGCTGATGCCACAGTCGTCGCAGTGTGGCGAACGGGCTGTGCAGACATAACGTCCATGGAGGATAAGCCAATGGTGAGCCACCGGAATCTTCTCGGCAGGGATATGCTTTTCGAGGGTCAGCTCGGTCTGGAGGGGAGTCTTGGAATTGGTAGTCAGCCCTATCCTTTCAGAGACACGGAAGACGTGCGTGTCGACCGGCATGACAGAGCGGTTGAAGAAGACGGCCTCGACGACGTTGGCGGTTTTGCGGCCTACTCCTGGAAGGGTCTGCAACAGTTCCACATCGTCGGGAACCACCCCGCCGAAGTCGGACACCAGCTTGCGCGACATACCGCTGAGGTGCCTGCTCTTGTTGTTGGGGTAAGAGACCGACTTGATGTATCCATATATCTCCTCGACCGAGGCGGCAGCCATGGCGTCGGCATCGGGAAAAGCGCGGAAGAGTGCCGGTGTCACCATGTTGACACGCTTGTCGGTGCATTGCGCAGAGAGAATCACCGCCACAAGCAGCTGGAAGGGATCCTCGTAGTGGAGCTCGCTTTGGGCATCGGGCCGTGTCTTCTCGAAATAGGCTATCAACCTGGAATATCGTTCTTTGGTGGTCACCTCGTATAAAATCTTTTAAACATTAAACTTTTAACCTTAAATCTTATTTCGCCACTTTCTTGAGGGTTACAGCGACAGGGTGGTGGTCCGAAATCTCAGACTTGATACGCCGGTAGGCGACAGCTTCCAAGTCGTCAGTATGCAGGACCATATCAATCCTGAAGGCCGGGAAAGAGGCGTTGCGCGTGAAGATGCCATGATAGGTGGCACTGAATCCTTGCCCTACCTCGCAGTAGCTGTCGACCAGCCGCTTATGGCATTGCTGGTAGAAATAGGATGCCGGCGTGTCGTTGAAGTCGCCAGCGACGACAGTGAGGCGGTTGCGGGTGTCGAGATAGTCGCTCAACACTGCCCACTCCTGCTCATGCATCAGAATGGTCTCGCGAAACTTACGTAGTGTCCCTCGCCCCGTGGTGCTGTCGACATTGCCATGCGAGAGGTCGTGGATCTGCTTCTTGTCGCTCTCGTCGAGCTGGTACGAGTCGAGGTGGATGTTGTAGACACGCACAGTGTCGCCACCCCACATCAAGTCGGCATAGAACTTGGACGAGCCATCGACGCGCTCGACGGCGACAATAGGGAGTTTCGAGAAGAGCACGTTGCTCGACAACGTTCCGCTTTCATTGCCCGATGTCCTGTGGTGATAACCCATACGCTCAAGGCTCTCGGTTAGGTGCAGCGTGTCGCCTCGCCCGGCATACTCCTGCATAACCAGCACGTCAGGACACTCCGCCTCGACGATGTCGACAAAAGAGACCATATTGCTGTCGCTGACTCCCGACCTGAAATCCCGTCCACTGAAACAATGGACATTGAAGGAGAGCACTTTGAGCAGTCCCTGTCCCTCCCCGGCCTTGTTCTCGACACTGTCTGTGCCTCCTACCTGGAAGAACAGCGGCACAAAACCGAGTCTCACGACGATGGCGGCTATCGGAAGCAGAAACCACTTGCTGCTCAACAGCAGCCACAGCAACGCGAAAAAGAGGTTCAGGACAAGCAGATAAAGATAGCCGTAGCTCAGCAACGAGAAACCGATGAACCGTGAGGGCGGCACGATACCCGCCATCGTGGAACCAAGGAAAAGGAGTATAGCCACAATGTTGAGTGCCAGCAAGATGGATTTCAAAATCTTTTTCAATTTCTATTCTTTGTTGTTTGACGTTTTACGTTTTATGTTTTACGTTAGTAAAGCTAAAAAAGGCCTGAACAATAATATTAGTTATTTTACTGATAATGACAAGAGATATTCCTTAAACCTTAAACCTTA